>JAKDLH010000189.1 GCA_030452945.1 Microlunatus sp.
ACGGCCAGCCGAGGGCCGAAGTCGCTCGACTTTGTGCTTGTCGCTCCATCTGCAGATCGAGCGACAACGTCAAACCCGAGCGACTTGCGTTGGTCAGGTCATGTTGTGGCGAAGGTACGCGGGTTCGCGTAGCCCGAGGATCGCCTCGGTCATCCGGGCAGCCCGGACGGTGGCGGCCACGTCATGCATCCGCAGGATCCGGGCGCCCCGCAGGACACAGACGGTGGCCGCGGCGAGAGAGGCTTCCAGCCGTTCGCCGCGTTCCAGACCGACGGCCTCGCCGAGGAAGTCCTTGTTGGAGACCGCGGCCAGCACCGGGAAGCCGAGATCGGCCAACTCGTCCAGTCGGCGAGTGATCTCCAGCGAGTGTCGGGTGTTCTTGTTCAGGTCGTGGCCGGGATCGATGACGATCCGCTCCGCCGGAACGCCTCGGGCCATCGCCAGCTCGATCCGAGACTCCAGGAACGCGCGCACCTCCGCCACCACGTCGCCGTACGCCGGCCGACGCAAAGACTGGCCCGGCGGCGCGACACTGTGGGTGATCACCAAGGTGGCCGTGGAGGAGGCCACCACGTCGGCCAGCTCGGGGTCCCTCAGACCACTGGTGTCGTTGATCACCGCCGCCCCGGCCGACAGCACGGCCTGCGCGACCACCGGCCGTACGGTGTCCACCGAGACCACCATTCTTCTCGACACCAGCCCCTCGACCACCGGAACCACCCGCTCGAGCTCGGAGTCCACAGTGACCTTCGGCACGTCCGGCGAGAACGGCACGCCGCCCACGTCGACCCAGTCGGCACCGTAGGATCGAGCCCGCTGGCCAGCCGCGACGGCGGCGTCCAGGGCGAAGGTGCTGCCGTCGTCGTAGAACGAGTCGGGCGTCCGGTTGACGATGCCCATCACGACGATCTGGTGTTCGAAGTCGAAGCTCCGGCCACCGATAGTGCGGACCGGCACGGCGATCGGCGGAAGATAGGTCACCGGTTCAGTCTGCCCGGACCGTCCCAGTGCGACGCCACGTCTGAGTCGGTAACGGTTGCGGCGCGCGGCGCGCCCGGCAGGTCGTCATGGCGGTTCCCCGCAGTCAGCTGGAGCAGGCATCCGTTCGGCTCGGCGAACGCTTCCAGCCGATCGACGGTCTCCGGCGCCCGCCAGGAGTCGAGCATGCCCTGCACCAGACCGAGATGAACCGCGCATACGACGGAGGGGCCCGTCTCGGCGAGTTCGAGGAAGGGGCAGTGCCGCAGGATGATGGTGGCGGCGTCCGCACCGCGCTCGGGGGCGAACCCCAAATCATCCATCGCGGCCATGAGCTTCGGGGTCGGATCTTCGCCCCACGGATCTCTCCTTGAGACCATCGCGTCCGCTTCGGTCGTGCCCGCTTCTGACGTGCCCGCTTCTGACGTGTCCGCCCCTGACGTGTCCGCCCCTGACGTGTCCGCCCCTGACGTGTCCGCCACTGTCGCGCCCCAGGCCCGGCCAGCCGCGACAGCTCGGGCAGCACCGTCGGGGGCTGAAGCGAGGTCATTGACCAAGATCTCGGCGAGCAGGCGATAACGCCGCGGACCCTGCCGATCCATTCGAGGTGCAGCTCGGAACCGGTGAGCTGGCCGGCCCGGGCTTCCGCGCCGCGGACCGACCCGCTCGACCTGGCCACGGTCTATCAGGTCGGCGAGATGGAACCGGATCGTGTTGGGATGCACGCCCAACCGGTCGGCCAGATCGACGATCGGCAACGGCTTTCCTGCCGCTCGGAGCTCAACCAGCACCTCGGCCGCGTTCGTCACCGGCAGAATTTTACCCGTAGGCGGGTGAACGATTTCTGGTTGTACGCGGTCGCAGGGAACGCACGCGTCGATGCCCTAGGGTTTACCTAACCCACGCTAGAAGAACTCACCAGGAGACGCCATGCCTGACAGCTCCATCGACACCGCCGCTCCGGGGGTTCCCGAGCTCGACGTGCGGTCACTGCGCAAGCCGGAGAAGCACCCGGCCATCTTCGCCACCTACCACGCACTGGCGGTCGGTGAGTCATTCCTGTTGATCAACGACCATGACCCCCGGCACCTCAGGGACGAGTTCGAGGTGGACTACCCGGGAGGCTACGCCTGGGACTACCTGCGCCGGGAACCTCGTGACTGGCAGATCAAGATCACCAAGCTGACGACCACCGCGCTACCAAGGGTGCTGGTCGACACCACTGCTCTGACCACCGACGGAGCGCCGCCTGATGCCTCCGGCGCCATCTGGAAGCTCCCAGTTCGCGAGCGGGATCTGGACGCCAACGTCATCGCCCTGCCGGCCGACGAGACGATCGATCCTCACACGGGTCCCGACCTCGACGTATTGATCCACGTCCTCGGCGGCAGCGGCACGTTGACGACCGAGGCGACCGAGGTCGATCTGTCGGCCGGCACGCTGCTGTGGATGCCCCGACGCTCGCGACGCGCCTTCCGTGCCGGACCGGACGGTCTGCGCTACCTCACAGTTCACCAACGGCGCCAGGCACTGCAACTGGACACCAGTCGACTGACGATGCGACCCGGTCAGTGAGTGCGGTTGCCGCCGTCAGCGGATTGCTTCCTCGCTGGACTCTCGGCCACCGACGTGCTCGAACACGGCTGGGTCCTCGCTGAGAAGGCGATCGACCTCCTCGCCGGCGTCGCAGCGACCCAGAGAGAGGAGCACCGCCTCCGGACGGCGCCGCAACACCCGCCAGGTGCCGCCCGCATCCTCCCACCGGCACAACCGGGCCAGGTCCTCGCTCGCCGCGTCGTCGGTCATGGCGATCAAGTCTGGCGAACCGTACCGATGCTGGCTTTGATCTCCTCGGAGGCATCCCAGTCGTTGGCGTGCATCGCGGCCACGACGACCTCACCCCGCAACCAGTAGGCCCGGAAGGCGTCCGAGGTGTCGCCCTCCACCTGGACCGCGTCGTACCCCGCAGGGCCGACGTGGCCGACGTACTCCATGCCGAAGTCGTACTGATCGGTGAAGAAGTACGGCAGCCGCGCGTAGGACTCCTGTGCGCCCAGCAGATTGTGGGCGACGACCTTGCCCTGCTCGATGGCGTTGTCCCAGTGCTCGACGCGGACGCGGTGGCCGAGCCTGGGATGTGCCTGGTTGGCGATGTCGCCGATCGCGTACACCTCGGGATGCGACGCGCGAAGCTGTTCGTCGACCAAGACACCGTTCTCCACCTCGAGTCCGGCGGCCTCGGCCAGCGAGATGTCCGGCGCGGCACCGATACCGACGACCACGAGGTCGGCGGCGGCCAGGTCCGACGCCGTCACCGCAGCCCCGAGCCGAAGGTCGACGCCGTGGCCTCGGTGGAGATCGGCGAACACCTGTCCGATCTCCGGACCGAGCACTCCGACCAGGGGCAGCTCCGCCATTTCGTGCACGGTTACCTCGCAGCCGGCGGTACGGGCGGCCGCGGCCACCTCCAGCCCGATCCACCCCGCTCCCACGATCGCGACCCGCGGCGTGTCGGCGAAGGCCTGCCGTAGCCGTTGGCTGTCGGCAATGGTGCGCAGGTACGCGACCGGGACGCCGCTTTCCTCGGCGAGGGTGAACCGGCGGGGCTGGGCGCCCATGGCCAGCACGAGCTGATCGTAGGACTCGTCACCGGCGTCGGTGACCAGCCGCCGCGCGCTGAGGTCGACGCCGGTCACCCGGGTCCCCAGCCGCAGGTCGACCTCGTGCTCGCGGTACCAGTCGGCGTTATGGACGAACACGCTGTCCAACTCGTCGTTGCCCAGCAGATAACCCTTGGACAGCGGCGGACGTTCGTACGGAAGGTGCTGCTCGGCGCAGCAGAGCGTCAAGCGACCGTCGTAGCCGCGGTCCCGCAGTTCGGTGGCGGCCGTAGCGCCGGCCAACCCACCTCCGACGATGGCGATCCTCATGAGTGGGTCCTTTCCTCGGCCTCAAACCCACCATAGAACGCCGACGAGGGCCGGCCCCCTTGGGGAGCCGACCCTCGCAGGTCAGGTGGAGGTGGCGGGAATCGAACCCGCGTCCTCGAGCGACGATCCAGGACTTCTCCGGGCGCAGCTGGTGATGTCGTGTTCTCGGCCCCTGCACTCGCGCCAGCACGTCGCAGACAGGCCCAGTCTCAGTTGATGTTCCGGCTAGGTCCTGGGACCACTCCTAGCCGGTGAGCCTCCTTGATGAGGCCAGATTCCGGGACGGAGGCACGCCCGGGCTGACCCTTCGATCACTGATCAGGCAGCGAGAGCGAAGTCAGTGCGTTCAGACTTGGCACTTATTGGTTTCCAAGGGACATTTACGAGTTGACCTTGGCTTCTCGGCCCGCTTCTCCTGGGTCTACCGACCCGAGTCGAAACCGATCACCCCCTGTTGAGTTGTGCTGCCCGCTCGACGGCGCCCCAGCTCTACTGGAGCGACGGCAGCGAACTAAATCATTCTACCCTCAGTCAACGACGCGGGCACCCGGTTTGATTCCCGGCTGCCTGCTCCGGGTGCTTGAAGCGCTCACTTCTCGCTCAGTGCCTCGATCTTGACGACCTTCTTGACCGGGTTGGTCCAGTCGTCGCCCTGGAGGGCCTTGGCCCCGCTGACCACGGTCAATACCATCCAGCCGACGAACGCCAAACCGATCAGGAAGTCGAAGATCCCAAGTCCGGTGACTCCCTGCACGATCAGGAGGCCGATCCAACTGACCAGCGCGACGAGTTGGAAGTTGAACGCCTTGGCTGCCTCCTTGCGCGGATAACTGCCCTGCGGACTCAGCGCGAAGAACACCAGCGGACCAAAGATGGAGGTCAGCAGCGCTGAGAAGTGCGCCAGCCCTGCCACGCCACGACCGGCCTGTTGCTTGGCCTGCGGGTGCACCAGCGGCTGGTAGGCGGGATGCACCCCGAGCGCCCGGGACGACGTCGGCACTTGTACCAAGCCGTAGAACGCCTCGTTCAAGTCCTTGCGGCTGCCGGCCCCGAGGACCTGGCCGATGCGATGGTCGAACTCTTCGGAGGAGATTCGACCGTCGGCGTACGCCTCCTGGAGCCAGTGCTCGGCTCGGTCGCGTTGTTCGTCGGTCACGGGGAGACGGAGGCTGGGATGCTCGTACGTGGCGCTCATAGCAACCATGGTCGTCGCTGGGCAGGCCTGAGGCCATCGGGCACTCCCCCCTCCGGACCCTGAGCGGTGATCGTGAGCTAGGCAACCGAACGCGCTCCCGACCCCAGTAGGGTGCGCGGGTGAGCGAAAAACCAGAAGTGGACTTCTACGACGGCGATCCCCCCAGCGAGCTAGAGATCACCGATCTCGTGGTCGGGGAGGGTGAGGAGGCAGGACCCGGCGACCAGGTGCGGGTGCACTACGTCGGCGTGGCCCACAGCACCGGCGAAGAGTTCGACGCCTCCTACAACCGCGGCGCACCGCTCGATTTCCCGCTCGGTGCTGGTCGGGTCATCCAGGGCTGGGATGAAGGTGTGGCCGGGATGAAGGTCGGCGGGCGACGCCGGCTGGTGATCCCGCCGCACCTGGGCTACGGAGACCGTGGCGCCGGAGGTGTGATCAAACCCGGCGAGACGCTCCTCTTCGTGGTCGACCTGGTCGGCGTCCGCTAAGCGGCCCGGCCCGGTCGTTTCCCCGCAAGAGTTGCTTGGCACGCGCCGGTGGGTGGCTGGGTCGGTCGTTTGCCCGCAGAAGTTGCTTTGCACGCCCGGCTAGGTGGCCCGGCCCGGTCGTTTCCCCGCAGAAGTTGCTTGGTGAGCGTGTGAGGGCCCGGTCCGTCAGCGCGTCCCCGGAAAGTGGCGGTACCAGTCCGGCCGGAAGCGGGCAGGCACCCGCATGCCTCGCTCCTTCAGGGCATCGCGAACCTCGGCGAGGGTCTCTCCCGGCTGTCGGTAGATCCCCGCAGCAGTGACCACGATGATTCGCCATCCGTTGCGGTCCAGCCAAGCCCGGCGGGTCAGATCTCGCTGCCACTGCTCACTGTTCTCTGCGTGTTGTCGGCCGTCGTACTCCACGATGAGACGTACGTCCTCGTAGCAGAGGTCGTAGCGATGGAACCAGCGCCCGTCCTTGTCGTACACGATGTGATTCACATTCGGCTCGGGTAGTCCAGCCAAGACCAGCAACATCCGCAGCCGGGACTCCATAGCCGAGTCGACACCGACCCGGACATAACGGAGGCCTCGGCGCGCCCGCCGAGCACCGCGTCCTCGCCAGACCGAGACCGTCTCACTCAGCCGCTCCAGGGTCGTCGCGCCGGCGTGCAGCAGACTGTCTCCGAGCACGACCAGGTCGACGAGATCCAGGGTGGTGGCGAGATCGATGAACGTCTGCTCGGGTGTCGAGACCTGAAGACCAAGCAGGATCGTCGACCGTTGACCGGCGGACACCAGGTGGGACTGGATGCCCTGACGAATCAATCGCTCTTCCGGAGCGGGCACGCTGACGTGGGTTGACGGCGTGAACGGTGCGACGCCGCCCCAGAGGTCGGCCGCGGTCTGGTGGCTGACGAAGGAGCCTTCGGGACACAGACCGATGGCGGCGCGAGCTCGAACCTGCGTGTCTACAACTACGGCCGAACTCACGTAGCGGTCGTAGAAGATGCGCTGGAACTCCGGCCCGAGGAGTCGTCTCACCGTGAGTCCGGCTGCGCGGGCATCGACGCGACTGAAAGGTTGGGAGAGGTCGAGCGGTTGAGACCGCTTCACTGGCGTTGT
>JAKDLH010000190.1 GCA_030452945.1 Microlunatus sp.
CAAGACCCAGGTGGCGGGCGGGTAGCTGGGCAATTCCGGGTGGCGCGCAGTGAGCAGCGAGCTGGGACAACCTTCCTCGGACCACCCAACTGGGACAACACTGTCCGTGCCCAGACGTAAGGTTTTGGCATGCGTCCGATCGAAGACCTGCTGCGTACGGTGGCCCCGCTCAAGGTGGTCAGCGACTTCGAGCCGTCCGGTGACCAGCCGCAGGCCATCGCGGAGCTCGAGCGGCGGGTGAAGTCCGGGGAGCAGGACATGGTGCTGCTCGGCGCGACCGGCACGGGTAAGACCGCGACGGTGGCGTGGCTGGCCGAGCGGTTGCAGCGGCCGGTGCTGGTGATGCAGCCGAACAAGACGCTGGCGGCGCAGTTCGCGAACGAGCTGCGTCATTTCTTCCCCGAGAACGCGGTGGAATATTTCGTCTCCTACTACGACTATTACCAACCCGAGGCTTACGTTCCGCAGTCCGACACCTATATCGAGAAGGACTCCTCGCTCAACGAGGAGGTGGAACGACTTCGACATTCTGCTACCAACTCGCTGCTGACCAGGCGAGACGTCGTCGTCGTCGCGACGGTCTCGGCGATCTACGGGCTGGGCACCCCGCAGGAGTACGTCGACCGGATGGTCCGCCTCCGGGTGGGGGAGGAGATGGACCGCGACAGTCTGCTGAGGCGCCTGGTCGGCATCCAGTACGCCCGCAACGACCTGTCCGGCGCTCGCGGGACGTTCCGGGTTCGCGGGGACACCCTCGAAGTGTTCCCGATGTACGAAGAGCTCGCGGTGCGGGTCGAGTTCTTCGGTGACGAGATCGAGAACCTCAGCACCTTGCACCCGCTGACCGGGGAGGTGGTCACCGAACACGATCAAGAGGTCTACCTGTTCCCGGCCAGCCATTACGTTGCCGGCCCCGAGCGGATGGAGCGGGCCATCAGCGGCATCGAGATCGAGCTGGGGGAGCGGCTGACCGAGTTGGATCGGCAGCAAAAACTGCTGGAGGCACAGCGGTTGCGGATGCGGACGTCCTACGACATCGAGATGATGCGTCAGATCGGCAGCTGCTCGGGCATCGAGAACTACTCCCGGCATATCGACGGTAGGGGTCCGGGCACCCCACCCAACTGTCTGCTCGACTACTTCCCCGAAGACTTCCTGCTGGTGGTCGACGAGTCACATGTGACCGTGCCGCAGATCGGTGGGATGTACGAGGGCGACATGTCGCGCAAGCGCACCCTGGTCGACCACGGCTTCCGGTTGCCCAGCGCGATGGACAACCGGCCGCTGCGTTTCGAGGAGTTTGTGGAGCGGATCGGCCAGACCGTGTATCTGTCCGCCACGCCGGGCGCCTACGAACTGGCCCGTTCTGACGGCTTCGTCGAGCAGCTGATCCGCCCCACCGGCCTGATCGATCCCGAGGTCGTCGTGAAGCCGACCCAGGGGCAGATCGATGACCTGATGGCGGAGATCCGCAGCCGCGCCGAGCGGAACGAGCGGGTGCTGGTCACCACCTTGACCAAGAAGATGGCCGAGGACCTGACCGACTACCTGCTCGAGCACCAGATCCGAACCCGGTATCTGCACTCTGAGGTGGACACGCTGCAGCGGATCCAGCTGCTTCGGGAGCTGCGGATGGGCGAATACGACGTGCTGGTGGGCATCAACCTGTTGCGCGAGGGGCTCGACCTGCCGGAGGTATCGCTGGTCTCCATCCTCGACGCCGACAAGGAGGGTTTTCTGCGCAGCTCCAAGAGCCTGATCCAGACCATCGGTCGCGCTGCCCGCAACGTGTCCGGTCAAGTGCACATGTACGCCGACAAGATCACCGACTCGATGGCGGCCGCGATCGACGAGACGAACCGGCGACGCGAGAAGCAGGTGGCCTACAACGTCGAGCACGGCATCGACCCCACGCCGCTGCGCAAGAAGATCGCCGACATCACCGACATGCTGGCCCGCGAGGACGCCGACACCGACGAACTTTTCAGTGGTCGCAACGGACGCCGGCAGAAGTCGATGGTGCCGAGCCTGGGCAGCAAGGACGGCAGCAAGACCGCGCGCAATCTGGCCGGCATCCCGGCAGGAGACCTGGCCGATCTGATCCAGGATCTGACCAGTCAGATGCACGCGGCGGCGGCGGACCTGCAGTTCGAGGTGGCCGCCCGGGTCCGCGACGAGATCTCGGAGTTGAAGAAGGAGCTTCGTCAAATGGTGGAAGCGAATCGCTGATACGCGAGTTCACGGCCGCGATTCGAGTCCCGTCCACCTCGCTCCGCAGGCTCCGCTCGGAAAGTCGGCTCCCCGACTCGAATCGCGGCTATGAACTCGCTTCGGGCTGCAGGGCTGAGTGCGTGGATTCGCTTCGACCGGGCTGCTGATGCCAGAATTGACGGCGGAGGGGAGTATTCCCGTCGCGTCGTGTCGTCACCACGGACGTCCTACGGCAGCACCGGCACAGACGGGCTGGCTGCTGCGGACACACCCGGTGCGGCGGCTAGCCTTGGGCTGGTGGAAGAGACCTCCGAGAGGTTTGTGGTTCTCGGATTCTCGTCTCGGAAGGTGCGGCCCCGCCCATGAATGTTCATCTCTACACCTGGATCATCACCGTTGTCGTGATGATCGTGGTGCTCGCCGTCGACCTGTTAATCATCGGACGCCGGCCCCACGAGCCGTCCATGAAGGAAGCAGGGCTCTTCGTGGGTGTCTTCGTCACCCTGGCGATCCTGTTCGGTCTCGGCGTCTGGGCGCTGTCGGGACCTCGGTACGCGGGCGAGTTTTTTGCCGGCTGGCTCACCGAGTACAGCCTCTCGATCGACAACTTATTCATCTTCGTCATCATCATGGGCGCGCTGAAGGTGCCTCGACACCTGCAGCAGTTCGCCCTGATGGTCGGCATCATCTTGGCGCTCATCTTCCGCGGCATCTTCATCGCTCTGGGCGCGGCAGCCATCAACCAGTTCTCCTGGGTGTTCTTCCTCTTCGGTGCCTTCCTGATCTACACCGCGGCCAAGCTCGTCATCGACTACCGCAAGCACGATGACAGTAGCGAGGAGATGCCCGACAACCCGGTGATGCGGATGGTGAAGAAGCGCTTCCAGGCCACCGACGACTACCACGGCACCAAGCTGACCGTGGACCTGGACGGGGTTCGCCACATCACCCCGATGCTGTTCGTCGTCGTCGCTCTGGGCTCCACCGATCTGCTGTTCGCGCTGGACTCGATCCCGGCGATCTACGGGTTGACCAAGGAGCCGTACCTAGTGTTCACCGCGAACGTGTTCGCGTTGATGGGGCTCCGGCAGCTGTACTTCCTGATCGGCGGTCTGCTCAAGCGGCTGGTCTACCTGTCGCTGGGCCTGTCGGTCGTCCTCGGCTTCATCGGGGTGAAGCTGATCCTGCACGCGTTGCACACCTATCACTTGGCCGACTGGGCTCCGTGGGGCGGCGAGATCCCGATCTGGGTCTCTCTGGCGGTGATCATCGTCACGCTGGTGGTTACCACTGTGGCCAGTCTCATCAAGAGCCGGTACGACGACGACCGACGCGCTGCCAGGGACCACCGCGACAGCGATCGCGTCACCGAGGACTGACGGTCGACATCCGGCATGCCAGATCTCCGGGTGCCCGACGACCTTCGGGCCAGTTTGCGCCGGGCGCGCGACCACGCCGACCGACACTTCGCAGAACCGTTGACCCTGGACCGGCTCGCGGCGGTGGCCACCCTCAGCAAGTTTCACTTCCTTCGGCTGTTCCGTGCCGTCTACGGCCAGACTCCGGTCGCGTACGTCTCCGAACGTCGGACCGAACGCGCCCAGGATTTGCTGCGGACGACCAATCTGACCGTCACCGAGGTTTGCTACGCCGTCGGCTTCTCCAGTCTCGGCTCGTTCAGCGCCCGCTTCACCGAGATCACCGGCGAGTCTCCGAGCGCCTTCCAGACGCGGTGGGCTCGGGTCGGAGCCCCGCCGATCCCGGGCTGCTACGTGTTCATGTGGGGGTTGGCGGAGCGCCGTGACAGCCGCGCCGCACACCCAGACATCGCCAGTGGCGGTGACCGCGGCCGTATGGTTGGCGCCGACCGCGACGCCGGTCACCTTGGCTGTGATCGGCCGCTCTAACCGGACCGAGATGTTGCGATCGGTGACTCGAAACCAACGAAGCGGCCGAGATTCTGCTGCCCTATGCCATCCTGACCTGATGAACCAGCGGACGGCGGGACTGAGGCGCACCCAGCCACCTCGCCAGGCCAGCTCGGTCGGTCGCCCCACGAGCAGTTCGGCGTCCCCGGTTCTCGCCCTGCAACGCAGCGCCGGGAACCGTGCGGTCACCCGGTTGCTGACCGACGGGGCAGGCTGGCGTACCGCCGAGCCAAAGTCGGTCGTGGTGCAGCGCGACCTCGGCCACCTGTTCGAGACCTTCGGCGAGGTGGTGTCCGCCGGTGTCAAGGCCGTGACCAGTGCACCGCTGCTGGCCGTGGAGTTGGCCGCCCAGGGACTGGTCCCGGCGAGCGTCCGGCTGCTGATCCGCAACGGGGAGGCGGATGAGAACGAGCTGACGAACACGGCGTTCTTCCTGGTCCATCCCGAGCTGCCGTGGGGCGTTAAGCTTCGCCCCGACGAGATTGCCGAGCACCGGCAGTTAGCCGAGGAGTGGGCGCTGCTGCGCGACCGGGTGGTTCGGCCCGAACTGGCCCGCTTCCGCGCCGCCCGGCCCGGCACCGGGGTGACCGAAGGGCCGGTCACTCCGGGCCGGTCGGCGGCGGCCCCGAGAACTGACAGCGAGGCGTTCCTGGACGCCAACCGTGAACTGCTGAGCGCACTACCCGCCTCCGAGGACGAGCTGCTGTCGATGCTGGACGTGGTGCTGCGGTCGGGGTCAGCGACCCGGCTGGAGTACACGGCGTACGACTACCAACGGCCTAGCCCATTGCCGCTGGTCCATCAGCTTTTCGTGGCCCGCCACCCTGGCGTCGACCCGCTCACCTCGCTGACCGACGCGAAGGGCAGACGTACGGCAGCGCTCATCTCGTCGTGGGAGGCAGTCGCCAGCAAGGCCGGCGGCTGGGCCGCCGTCGGGGTGACCGCCGCGCACTGGGCGGAGATTATAGCCATCCGGGACGACCTGCTCTATCCGTTTATGCGGGTAGTGCTGCCCCGGATCGAGGCTCCGGGACCTCTCCCGGTGGACGCCGACGCCGGCGAGCGCATCGCCCATCAGGCGCACGCCTACCTCGGGGTGCGGTATGTCCTGGGCGGTTCCTACCGCGGCACCGACCCGTGGGCCGCCGATCCTGCCCAGGAGGAGGGTGCCGGCCTGGACTGCTCCGCCCTGGTTCGCGGAGTCCTCTCTGACACCGGCCTGACCTGGACCAGAGGCAAGTCCGCCGGCGGCTCGAACGTCCCGCAGCTCCGCGACAGCCCGGACATGGTCGCTGTGGAAGGGTCGCCGCAAACCGGCGATTTGCTCTTCCGCGATAAGCATGTGGGCATCTTCATCGGCGACGGCCTGCTGATCCACGCCCCGCATACTGGGAAGGTGGTCTCCAAGGAGGCCTACGACGCCAGCAAGTGGGAGACCATCCGTCGCTACCAGCCGGCAGCCCGGCCATGAGCCTACGGGGTCGGCGTCCCCGGCGACGCCGGACCGACGATCGGCTGCCTGCACCGCGCGGGCCTCGTCAGTAGCTGGACGTGGGTTGGCCACCCAGGTCTGTGCCGCCGCGGTCCGCACATCGAATCATTTGATCATCTTCTGGATCTGCCGCGTCGCGCAATCGGGGAGAAGCGTATCGAGGACGAGGAATCCTAAGATCGCTGCATGATCACCAACATCTCCCTGATCAGTGTCTGGGTCACCGATATCGACGCTTCGCTAGCGTTCTACACCGAGGTCCTCGGTTTCGAGCCCAAGGACGACTTGCAGCTCGGCCCCGACTTCCGTTGGTGCACCGTCGTGCATCCTCGCCAGCCCGAGCTGCAGGTGCACCTGACGACCCCAACCAAGCCGCTCTCCGACGACTTGATCGCCGCCATGCAACGAGCCCAGGAGTCTGGCGGGCTGCCCGGCATTGGTCTCGACGTCGACGACTGCCAGCGCACATACGAAGAGTTGAGCGCCAAGGGGGTCGAGTTCATCCAGCCCCCCGAGCAGCGGCCGTACGGGGTCGAGGCCCTGATGCGGGACAACTCCGGCAACTGGATGGTGTTGGTGGAACCTCGTGAGTTCACCCCCGACGACTTCGCGGGCGCCGATCTTTCCTGAGGCACGCCATCGCATCCGAGCGGGCCGAAGGGCCCGGAGAACTACCGGGACCCTTCGGTCGGGCGGCGGATCAGGCGCCGATCAGGCGGCGTGGACCACGTGGGTGTCGTCGTCCGGCTGGAGCGCCAGCCGGACGATCTCGGCCACGTCGGTCATCGGCAGGACCTCGATCTCGGACAGCACCTCGTCTGGCACCTCGTCCAGATCGGGCTCGTTGCGCTGCGGCACGAGTACGGTCCTCAGTCCGGCGCGCTGGGCGGCGAGTAGCTTCTGCTTGACCCCACCGATCGGCAGCACCCGGCCGTTCAGCGTGACCTCGCCGGTCATGCCGACGTCGGAGCGCACGGCACGACCGGTGGCCATCGACACCAGCGCGGCCACCATGGTGACGCCGGCCGAC
>JAKDLH010000191.1 GCA_030452945.1 Microlunatus sp.
AGCGGTCAAAACTCGCGGTCCCGCCCGACCTCGACACCACCAGTTCCGGCCGAGCGGTCGAAACTCGCGGTCCCTCATCGGAGTCCCTCGGAACGCAGCGAGCGCCGAACAAACGGGCACTACCCCCTGCGGTTGGCCCACCAGGCGCGGAGCGCTTCCTCGGCCCGGTCAGGACCCAGCGGGCCATCCTCGATCCGCTTTTCCAGCAGGAACCGGTAGGCCTCGCCGACTTCGCGTCCCGGCGGGATTCCCAGTACGGCCATGATCTGGGTGCCGTCCAGGTCCGGACGCAGGGCGGCGAGTTCCTCTTCGGCGGACAACTCCTCGATCCGCGCTTCGAGGTCGTCGTAGGCGCGCCGCAACCGGTCAGCCTTGGCCTGGTTGCGGGTGGTGCAGTCGGCCCGGGTCAGCACGTGCAGCCGTGCCAGCTGATCACCGGCGTCGCGGACGTACCGCCGAACGGCCGCGTCGGTCCACTGGCCGTCACCGTAGCCGTGGAACCGCAGGTGCAGCTCGATCAAGCTGGTGACCGCCGCGACCACGTCGGCGCTGTAGCGCAACGCGGACAGCCTCTTGCGAGCCAGTTTGGCGCCGACCACGTCGTGGTGGTGGAAGGAGACCTTGCCGCGGGACTCGAACCGGCGGGTGGCCGGCTTGCCGATGTCATGCAGCAGGGCGGCGAGTCGGCTGACCAGGTCCGGCCGCTGCGGCAGCCGGTCCTCCAGTTCGATGGCCTGCTCCAGCACCGTCAGGCTGTGCTCGTAGACGTCCTTGTGCCGGTGGTGCTCGTCGCGCTCCAGTCGCAGCGCGGGGAGCTCGGGCAGCACCCGGTCGGCCAGGCCGGTGTGCACCATCAGACCCAGCCCGGGGCGGGGCCTGGGCGTCAGCAGCAGCCGGGACAGCTCGTCCCGGACCCGCTCGGCGGACACGATCGAGATCCGGTCGGCCAGCTGGGTCATCGCCGCGATCACCCGCGGCGCCGGGGTGAACAACAACTGAGAGGTGAATCGGGCGGCCCGCATCATCCGCAGCGGGTCGTCACTGAAGGACTGCTCCGGGGTACCCGGGGTGTCGATCACCCGTGCGGTCAAGTGGGCCAGGCCCCCGTACGGGTCCACGAACCGCTTGCTTGGCAGCTCCACCGCCATCGCGTTGACGGTGAAGTCGCGTCGGACCAGATCGCCCTCCAAGGTGTCGCCGAACTTCACGACCGGCTTCCGAGTGTCCGCGCGGTAGGCGTCGGATCGAAAGGTGGTCACCTCGATGACCCAGCTCTCGGTTGCCCCTTCTCCGGCGCCCGCGCTCCCGGCGGTCCGCTCGCCGACCTCGTCCACCCGGCAGCCGACGGTGCCGAACTCCTTGCCGATCGTCCAGACAGCCGAGGACACCGTACGCAGCAAGCGCTCGATGTCGTCGGGACGGGCGTCAGTCGTGAAGTCCAGGTCGTGGCCGAGTTGGCCGCGCAATGCGTCACGGACGCTGCCCCCGACCAGATAGAGGGTGTGACCGGTCGCGGCGAAGATGTCGGCCAACCGGTCGGCGATCGGAGCGATCCGCAGCAGCTCAGCCACCGCGTTCGCCTGCACACGGGTCAACCGTTCTGCCTCAGACACGAGGGAAGAGCATATCCCGCCGTCTGGATAGGTGCACGACTCGACGGCAGGTCTGCGGATCGGCAGCCACACACCGTCGCGGACCTACAATCGCCGGGATGACAATGGGCGCCAAGATGGCACCGGGGGGCTGATGAAGGCCGTCCGGGCGCTACTGGCGGCCCTGGTGATGGCGGCCATGGCCCTTCCGTTGCTGCTGGCCACCCCGAGCGCTCACGCCAAGGAACCGGAGTCGTGGGCCAAGATCAGCATCGACTCGGTCAGCCCGGCCCTGCCCCAACGCGACCGTGGCGGCGCAGACGTGATCCGCCTTGCCGGTCGGATCACCAACACCAGCGAGGTCGAGCTGTCCAATCTGCAGGTCGCCTTCTGGCGATCGCTGGATCCGATCACCAACGGCGAAGGCATGGACCGGGCACTGGAGTCCGCCGCGAACGTCCCGCTCGGCGAGCGCGCCCAAGGTGGCTCGTTGTACGTCGACGTGCCGTCCGACGAGGACCGTACGCTCGCGCCGGAGAAGTCGACCACCTTCGCCATCGAGGCCACCCTCGCCCAGCTCGAGCTGCCCGACATCGACGGCGTCTACCTGATCGGGGTGCATCTGCGCGGCCGGACCGAGCCGGACGGACCCGACATCACGCTCGGCCGTGGCCGGATCTTTCTTCCCGTGGTGTCGAGTCCACCGGCCCAGCAGGTCCAGCAGACCTCCGTGGTCCTGCTCACCAGCCGGCCCAGCCTGCTGCGCGCCCGGGTGCTGCTCGACGATCATCTGGTCGACGAGGTCGGCACCGACGGCCGGCTGACCCGACTGCTGCAAGCCGCGGGAGCGACCGGGACGAGTTTCGCGGTGGACCCGGCGCTGGTGCAAGAGGTTCAGACCATGGTCAACGGCTATCGGGTGCTCGATTCCGCCGGCTCGACGACGGAACGACCCGGGTCGGCCGCGGCCCGGGCCTGGCTGAGCAAGCTGTCCGACCTGATCCGAACCGGCGACGGCTACCGGCTGCTCTACGGCAACCCGGACATCGCCGCGCTGGTCCACGCCGACCTGCGCTCGGTGCTCGCGGAGTCGGTCGTGGCCAGCAAGAGAGTCGAGGCGACCGAAGAACTGCCGCTACTGATCCTGCCCGGCGGCGGCACGGCCGACGCCGAGACCGTCGCTGCCGCCGCCAAACTCGATCCGGTCGCGGTGCTGCTCTCCGACGCCTCCGTCCACTCCGGCGCGCCGTCCGGGCGGAAGGGCTCACCAGTGCTGACCGGCCCGGACGGCGTCACCCTGGTCCGCTACACCGCGAGCGCCTCCGGGGGCGGACCCGGTCCGGCTCCCCGCAACACACCGGCCAAGGTGCAGCAGCGGATGCTGTCCGACACCTGGATCGCAGCCAAGAGCGCGCCGAACGGCTCGCCGGCCGGCCGGGTCCGGCTGGTCACCGAGCCCAGCCAGAGCGCCGGCGCCGATAACGAGGTGTCCGCCCCCTGGTTGACCTCCGGCACGCTGTCCCAACTGTTGGCGACCAAGCCCGTGGCGTGGTCAGGGAAGTACCGCTATACCAAGCGAGCCCGGGGTAAAGAGTTGACCCCGGCCCAGCTGGCGGCCACAGTCCGACTGAGCGAGGGATTCGACATTTACGCCGATCTGCTAGTCCAGCCCAGCTTCGCCAAGTCCACCGAGCGGATCGCCGTGCCCCGGGCGGTGAGCCTCAGCTGGCGGGATGATTCGACCGGCTGGAAGCGCTACACCGGCGCGGTCGAGTCCCAGTTGTCGGAGATCTTGCGGGAACAGGTCTCGATCACCGCCCCCCGACGCGTCAGCACCACGGGCCGGGCCGGGACCTTCCCCATCACGGTCCGGAATGCACTGCCGCCCGCGATCGACGATCCGGAGGCCAACACGATCCGGGTGCGGCTGGTGTTCTCCTCCGCCGCCAGCCAGCGACTCACCGTCGCCCCGTTGGACATCCGCTCGGTCGCCGCCGGCCAGGCGGTCACCGTCAATGCTCAGGTTGAGGCCGAGACCAACGGCACCGTCGACGTTCGCGCCCGACTGGAGACCACCCACGGCAGCACGGTCGGCAAGTCGGTGCCGGTCGAGGTCCGGGCCACCCGAGCCGGCACGACCGGTTGGTTGATCGCCATCGGCGCCGGCATCGTCCTCATCGGTACGACCGCTCTGCGGATCCGTCAGGTCTCGCGCGAGCGCGCCAAGGCCGAGGACTCCCCGGAGCCGATCCCGGTCTCCCGGCCATCCGGGGACGCCGCTGACCCCGGCGACACGACCCAGCAGGCGCTCGATGTCTGAGCCCAGCAAGCCCGGCCACCCGGTCACGCGCCCTCCCGAACACCTGCCCTCCGCTGATCATCGCCATCCCGACCACCGCGGCCCAGACTTTCCGGCCCAGGACACCGAGGGCCAGGACTCCGAGGGCCGGCCGAGTGACCGGCAGGCCCGCTCGCGTTTGATCTCCTCCGGCGCGATCATGGCGGCCGGCACCGCGGTCTCCCGGGCGCTGGGCTTCGGCCGGTTCGTCCTGCTGGTCATCCTGTTCGGCAACGGGAGCCGGCAGGCCGACATGTTCACCCTGGCCAACACGGTGCCCAACAGCATGTACATCCTGTTGGCCGGCGGGGTGCTGAACACCGTGCTCGTGCCGCAAATCGTCCGGGCGGTGAAAAAGGACGCTGATCGCGGGGAGGCCTACACCAACCGCATCATGACGCTCGGCCTGGTCGGACTGTTCCTGGTCACCCTGCTGCTCACCCTGGCTGTGCCCTGGATCGTCGCGCTCTATTCCGCCGGCGGCTGGAAGGACCCGATCGTCACGACGCAGTACCAGTCGATGATCGCACTGGCCTACTACTGCATGCCGCAGGTCTTCTTCTACGGCGCTTTCGTGCTCGCCGGGCAAGTGCTCAACTCCCGCGACCGGTTCGGTCCGATGATGTGGGCGCCGATCGCCAACAACGTGGTCTCGATCGCGGTGCTGGCCATGTTCTGGGTCGTCTTCGGTCAGACCGACACGAGCGCGGCGTTCACTCCCGGCCAGGAGGCCGTGCTCGGCATCGGCTCGACCGCCGGGGTGGCGATCCAGGCCGCGGTCCTGGTGCCCTATCTGAAGGCCGTCGGTTTCACGTTCCAACCGCGATTCGACTTCCGCCACACCGGGCTCGGGCACACGGTCCGACTGGCCAAGTGGGTGCTCGGCTACGTGCTGGTCACCCAGCTGGCCCTCGTGGTGGTGAACAAGGTCGCCACCGCCGCCACCATCCGAGGTCCGGGCGGCGGTCTGGCGGCGTACGGCTACGCGTACGCGATCTGGATCCTGCCGCATTCGTTGATCACCGTGTCGTTGGCCACCGCGATGCTGCCCAGTGCCTCCCGGCTGGCGGCCGCCGGTGACCTGGCCGGCGTGGCGGAGGAGACCAGTCGCACCATGCGGCTGGCCCTGTCGGTGCTGGTGCCGACGTCGGTGGCCTTCGTGGTGCTGGGCCTGCCGATCACCCGATTGGTGTTCGGGTTCGGGGCAGGTGCGGAGGATTCGCAGTATGTCGGCTACGCGCTGATGGCGCTCGGCATCGGGCTGGTGCCGTTCACCCTCCAGTACGTCTGCCTGCGGGCCTTCTACGCGTTGGAGAACACCAAAACCCCATTCCTGATCCAGATCGTGATCGCGGCAGCCAACGTGGTCATCGGGGTCGGAGTGGTGATCTACCTCGACTCCGCGCCGCTGGTCGCCGCCGGGCTCGCGCTGGGCTATTCACTCGCCTACGTGCTGGGCGTTGGTCTGTCCTACCGACGGCTCCAGCACACCTTGCCGGATCTGGCCCTGCGGCCGATCCTCGCCCTCATCGGGCGGACGGCCGTGGCCACCGCCCCCGGAGCCCTGGCCGCCTGGCTGCTCCTGCGGGTGTTCGACCCGGACAACCAGCTGCTGCGAGCCGCCGCGTTGGTCGTCGCCGGTGTCACCGCGGTCGTGCTGTACGCGGCCGCAGCCAGGCTGCTGCGCATCCGGGAAGTCACCGACATCGTCGGATCGGTGCTGCGTCGTGGTCGACGGGGCGCACCACCCACTTCCGTCGACCCCGACCACCCGACCGCCGCGGTGGCGGAGGAGGCCATCGAGGCCGGCGAGAATCTGGAGACCGGCGAGGATTGGGAACCCGGCGCGAAGGGCGAGGATCGCGGGACGCCCACCGAACAGACCAAACCCGCTGATCCGGACGGCTGCGGCGATTCCACCGTGGTGCGGCCGGTCTCCTCGCCTAGCATCGGGGCAACCGCCGACCTGACACTCACGGCCGGCACGACCGAGAACGCGGACTCCATGGCGACCTTTGCCGGCACGAGCAGAACCTCGGGCCCGGCTGTCGCGCCCCCCGCCGCTCCCGGCCCGACCGACGTCATCGGCGGCGTGGCGGCCACGCCCAGTCCGAGCAGCCTTGCCCCCGGCGACGACGCCGAAGGATCCCCCGGCGACCACAGCCTGACTCCCGACTTATCGCCCAGCACACAGCCACGGATCACGACCCCGGCCGGCACCGTGCTCGGCTATCGCTACCGTCTGGAGGAACTGCTCGCCGAATCCTCCCGCACCGCCACCTGGCGAGCCTTCGACCTGGTCCTGTCCCGGTCGGTGCTGATGCACCTGCTGGCCCCGATGGATCCCCAAGCGCAGGAGATCTTGGAGACGGCCCGCCGGGCATCACAGGCCGTGGACTCCCGCTTCCTGCGGGTGCTGGACGCCGTCCTGAGTGAGGATCCCGACCAAGGGTCCTACGTCGTCTGCGAGTACGCGGCCGGCCGATCGCTGGAGGTCGTGCTCAGCCACGGCCCGCTGTCCGGACTGGAATCGGCCTGGGTCGTTCGGGAGGTGGCGGACGCCCTGTCCGGGGTCCACGGCCTCGGGCTCTACCACCAGCGGATCAATCCCGACACCGTCGTCCTCACCCCCGACGGTCACGTCAAGATCATCGGTCTGCTGATCGAGGCGGCGCTCCGACCGGCCCCCGGCAACGCGCTGC
>JAKDLH010000192.1 GCA_030452945.1 Microlunatus sp.
CTTCGTCAACGCGCCGCCACCGCACAAGGTGCTGGCCATCACTGGTGGCTCGGGTCAGTTCGCGACGGCCCGAGGGGATGGGACGCTCGACGAGAACGGCGATGGGACCGGAACTTTGGTGCTTGTGCTTCAACCCAAGCCGTAAGGCCCATAGTGGCCGATGGCCTCTTGCTCGGCAGAGCGCACGCGGTAGACGCACGCGCGACACGGTGCGCCAGCTTGGAGCAAATCTCGACAATGGTCGAGAACCCGGATCGGCCCGACCACCTGACCCGGCTACTGCCTCGCCGTCCGTCTCGTCCGGAAGCCGAGTGCGACGTCGGTGCGGCTGTCAATGTTCGAAGTCGTCTGCACGGATGTTCGAAGTCCTGGCGCGGGACGGTCCGTAACGTCCGATGGGGGGATCCTCGGCCCGGGCGAGCCGAGCGCCGGCGGGGGCTGGGTGTTACCACGCCGGATGGTTCACCAATCCGGGACAGACCAGCCAGATGAGCCAGTTCCACGAGACGACCGAGCCAATGGTCCAGATCCAGAACGCCTGAGCCAGATACAACAACAACGGGGACAGGAGGACGACGACGGCAGATGATGGGAGCAGGCAGCAATAGCTGGATACTGTCATAATGTGGATTATCGGCGTTAAGTCAGAGCAGTTGAAGCAGGGGATCTGTACGGACGCTGTCGCCAGCCGCAAACGAGTTGCCTGCTGAGGCTTAACCCTGATCGCCTCGAGATGGATCCGCTTGGGGCTGTGAGGTTTTGGCGAGGTGCCGGTAGATCGGAGGTCGCGTGACGCCGAACTCGGCGGCGATCTGGGCGACGGTGTAAACCCGTTTGTCGTCGTCGTTGGCCTCCTCGTACATCGGCCCATGCATGGTCCAGCCCCGAGCCCTCCAACGCCGCGCTGCGAACCTGCACGGCCTGGTCCTTGACTGTCTCGCTGATCCGTGACGGGGGACGAGTCCGGGCGCCGGGACCGCGGCTCCAACACAGCGGCCGGCCCGTCCTTGACGGGCCCGGGCAGGCAGAGAGATCTGATCCTCGGCACAGGACGAGGTCACCGCACCCCGCGGCGCCCTGAGCGGCCACTGCGAGATCGCCAAGCGGATAGAGGGATCGACAGGCTCATTGGTCTTCGTCACCGACCAAGTCGAGACACCTCACACCCCGCCCAGCCAAACCAGTCCAGACCTACGTCTATCGGCCCCTGACCAAGGTGGACTGGATGAGACTGCATTACGCCTCGAGTAGCTCGATCCCGTAATCCCGGAAACGAGCGTCGGCCGTGACAACCGTGAGGTGTTCTGTCATCGCCTGGGCGATGATCAGACGGTCGAACGGGTCGCGATGATGCGCGGGAAGATCGGAGACGGCGAGCCCGTGAGCGGGTGAAAGCCCGAGAGTGCGAACGCCGGAGTCTGCGATCCGCTCCTGCAAGTCGTCAGGCACATCAAGCTTGCCGACGGAGGCCTTGATCCCGACCTCGGCGAAGGACACCACGCTGAACAGCAGGTCATCGGCCGCTGCTATCGCTTTCCGGGCCGGCGCCGACAGTTCACGCTCGCCAGAAAGTTGCCAGAGGACAACGTGGGTATCGAGAAGCAGCCTCACGGGGCCAACATCTCGTCAAGCTCGGCGTCGGTGAACTCGAAATCGTCGCCAATCCGGATCTCGCCAGCCAGCGAGCCACCCGCTGCGAGGAACCCGGCGCCTGGTTTCCGCTGGATCGCGACCAGCCGCACCACCGGGACGCCATTCCGCGCGATCTCCACGTCTTCACCGGCCAGAGCGAGGGCTATCAGCCGCGAAAGATCTGTCTTCGCCTGTCCGACGTTCACTGTGGTCATGTTGTAAGCGTACGCGCCTTGGCCAAGCATGACCAAGCGTTGCCGTCCCACTTCGAGACGAAGAAGTCGCGCAGTGCCGCCCTACCGGTGGAAATGCGCCTCGACGATGCCGAGGTAGCGCTCGTGGATCTGCTGGGCGGCCTTCTCGTCATCGTGGCTGGGCTGCAGTTGCCGTTGGGTGGGGACGGGCCAGTCGGGCAGCTCGCCGGTCAACGCCCAGGCTGCTTGCCGGGCGGCACCGATCGCCACGCCCTCCTCGACACCGGTGACCGAGATCGGGAGCCCGAGCACCGCCGGCGCGATCTGCTGGACGGCCGCGGACTGGGCGGCACCGCCGGTGAGGATGACCCGGTCGATCCGACCGGTGTGGGCAGTCAGGGTCTGCAGGCCGTTGGCGAGGCTCCAGAGGATCCCTTCGATCGCCGCCCGGGCGATGTTCGCGGCGGTGAAGTTCGCCAGGTCCAGCCCGACCAGCTCGCCCTTGGCCAGCGGCAGCGGTGGGGTCCGCTCCCCCTCCAGATAGGGGATGAACGACAGGCCCTCGCTGCCGGCCGGTGCGCCGAGCGCCAACCGGCTGAACTCGTCGAAGCCGACACCGAGGAGTCGGCTCGTCGCCGCCAGGTTCCGTGCGCCGTTCAGGGTGCAGACCAGCGGCAGATAGGCGCCGGTGGCGTCGGCGAACCCGGCGACGACCCCCGATGGGTCGCGCGTCTGCCGGCCGGCCTGGGCGAATGCGGTTCCGCTGGTGCCGAGTGAGACGACCGCCGAGCCGGGTGTCAGTCCCAGCCCGAGCCCGGCCGCCATGTTGTCGCCGGTGCCGGGCCCCAGCTTGACACCCTCCGGCGTCTCCCCCACCACCTCGGCCGGGGCGGCGACCCGCGGCAGCCCGAGTCGGCGGCCGAAGGCCAGCTCGACGAGATCCTCGCGGTACCGGTTCGTCGTGGCGTCGAAGTAGCAGGTTCCCGAGGCGTCTCCCCGGTCGGTGACCGGCGGGCCGCTGCGGCCACCGACCTGCCAGGTCAGCCAGTCGTGCGGCAACACGACCTGGGCCGTCCGAGCCGCGTTGTCGGGCTCGTTCCGGGCCAGCCAGCGCAGCTTGCTGACGGTCATCGCCGCGACCGGCACCGAACCGACCGCGTCGGCCCAGGCCTGCGGCCCGCCGAGCTCGCCGATCAGGTCGACGGCGTCGGGGGCGGAGCGGTTGTCGTTCCACAGCAGCGCGTCGCGGACCAGGCCACCGTTCTCGTCGAGGGTGACCATGCCGTGCTGCTGGCCACCGACCGAGATCGCCTCCACGCCGGACAGCAGCCCTGGATCGGCGGTGGCCTGCCGGTAGGCGGTCAGCCACGCCTCCGCGGTGACCGAGGTGCCGTCGGGATGAGGGGCCCGCCCGACACGCAACACCTCACCGCTGTCGGCGTCGCAGACGACGACCTTGCACGACTGGGTGGACGAGTCCACCCCGGCGACGATGGTCATACTGGGTCCTTCCTGAGGAACTGCGCCTCAGCGGGCGCCGAGGAGATGCTGCACGGCGAGCCGTTGCACGCGGGCAAAACCGTAACCGCGGGTGCGGCCCGGCTGAAGGTCATAGTCCTCGAAGGCCGACCTATCGGCCAGCAGCTCCGGGTAGCTCTCGCCGGCATCGAGGGTGGGTAGGCGCAGCTCCGTCACGCCAGCGTCGGCCAAGGCCTGCTGCACCTCGGGATCGGCGCGGAACGCCTGCGAGCGTTCGCGGAGCATCAGGTAGAGCTCCATGTTCGCCCGGGCCGATTCCCAGACCCCGTCGACGTCTTCGGTCCGCAGCGGCTTGTAGTCGAAGTGGCGGCAGCCGAGGTAGGCGGGACCGCCGTCGGGCGCACCGTTCTCGAGCAGGTCGACGGTGGAGAACGCCTGGAGCAGGTCGCCGTGACCGAACACCAGATCCTGGTCGAACCGCGGCCCCTTCTGGCCGTTGAGGTCGATGTGGAACAGCTTCCCGGCCCACAGCGCCTGAGCGATGCCGTGGGTGTAGTTCAGGCCGGCCATCTGCTCGTGGCCCACCTCGGGGTTGATGCCGACCATCTCGGCATGCTCGAGTGAGCCGATGAAGGCCAGCGCGTGCCCGATGGTGGGCAGCAGGATGTCGCCGCGCGGCTCGTTGGGCTTGGGCTCGATCGCGAACTTCAGCCGGTAGCCGGAGTCGATCGCGTACTGGGCGAGCAGGTCCAGGCCCTCGCGGTAGCGGTCCAGCGCCGCGTGGATGTCCTTGGCGAAGTCGACCTCCGAGCCTTCCCGACCGCCCCAGAAGACGTAGATCTCGGCCCCCACCTCGGCGGCCAGGTCCATGTTCCGCATCACCTTCCGCAGGGCGTAACGGCGCACCGACCGGTCGTTGCTGGTGAACCCGCCGTCCTTGAACACCGGGTCGGAGAACAGGTTGGTGGTCATCATCGGGACAGACAGACCGGTGTCGGCGAGCGCCTGCTTGAACCGGTCGATGATCTGCTGACGCTGAGCGGGTGTGCTGGTTGCCGGCACCAGGTCGTCGTCGTGGAAGGTGATGCCGTAGGCGCCGAGATCGGTCAGCCGTTCGACCGCTTCGACCGGGTCGAGCACCGCCCGGGTGGCCTCGCCGAACATGTCGCGTGCCTGCCAACCGATCGTCCACAGGCCGAAGCTGAACTTGTCCCCGCGGGTGGGCTGCGGTGTCATGAGCTGAGACTTCCTTTCCGAAGTGCGGCCAGAGGTTCCGTTCAGGCATGCCTACCAGACGTGGGCCCGGAGGTCGCCCGAAGTTTCGACGCTCTGGCGTCCTGTCGTCACCGGAGCTGTTTCGAGTTGCAGGCCGGTATGGGAGCCATCAGGATGTGGCCACCATAGAGGTGGCCGCCGACGCGCTGCCGGGACAGGGGTACTGCAATGTCGGTTCGACGAGGTATCGGCGGGGTCGTTGCGGTTGCGATGGCGGCAGCGATAGCCGTGATCGCTCCGGCGGCGCCCGGCCAGGCGAAGGTTGCCACCGATCGTACGAGTGCGGCAGAGGCACAGCGGGTCGCCGATCGGACGAGTCCGACAGAGGCGAGGCGCGTCGACTCGGTGCCGAAGCCGCGGATCGAATGGTTCGACTGCAGCGTCGTCACCCCCCGGGCGCAGTGCGGCACCGTCAAGCTGCCGTTGGACTACGACCGGCCCCGCGGCGCGAAGACCGAGGTGGCGCTGCTTCGCGTGCGCGCCAAGGACCCCAAGCGCCGGATCGGCGCTCTCTTCGTCAACCCCGGCGGCCCCGGTGCCTCCGGCGTGCAGTTCGCCGCCGCCGCGCCCGACTTCCTGAGCACCGAGATGCTCGCGCGCTTCGACATCGTGGGCATCGACCCACGCGGCACGAACTTCAGCGACAACGTGGCGTGCTGGCGCAACTTCGGTGCACAGGCGGCGGCCTTGGCCGGCATGGCGGTCCCGTTCCCCTACACGAACCCGGAGACGCGCGACTACGTCGCCTCCGCAAGGAAGTTCGGCAAAGCCTGCTCCACGACCGGGCGACCGCTGAGCTCTCACATGTCGACGGCGCAGGTGGCGCGCGACATGGACGTGCTGCGGCGCACCCTCGGAGATCGCACCCTGACCTACCTCGGCTTCTCCTACGGCACCTACCTGGGGCAGGTCTACGCCAACCTGTTCCCCGACCGGGTCCGCGCCATCGCCATCGACGGCGTGCTCGACCCGATCGGCTGGGCAGGCACCCGCGACGCCGGCATCCCCCAGACGCAGCGGATCAAGTCCGGTGAGGGCGCCGACAAGGCACTGCGGGAGATCCTGCGGCGCTGCGAGGCTGCCGGCCAGGACTACTGCGAGCTGGCTCAGTACGGAGAGCCACTGCGGCTCTATGACCAGATCGTCGCATCGCTGAAGAAGCAGCCGCTCACCGTGACCGACCCGGACACCGGCGAGATCTGGTACACGATGACCTACCAGGATCTGATCGCGATCCTGCTCAGCGACCTGTACTCCCCGGATGGCAGCAGCTGGGTGGACATGGACCTGACCTCCGTCTGGACCCTCCTGTCGGAGCAGTCCCAACCGGCCGCCGAGAAGAGTGCGGCGAAGGCCTTGAGGCAGCGGCTCGAGCAGGCGTTCCCCCAACCGACCCCGACGAAGCCCAGTCTGCGCACGGCGGGCGCCAGGTCGGGCTGGGGGTTCCCCTACGACAACAGTCTCGAGACCTTCCAGACGGTGGCGTGCACCGACAGCCGCAACCCGCGCTCCGCCGCGGCTTGGCGGGGTCACGCAGCTCTGGCGGAGCAGGCAGCCCCCGGTTTCGGCCCGCTCTGGACGTGGGCGTCGGCTCCCTGCGCGTCGTCGACCTGGACAGTGCGGGATCCCGACTCGTACCGGGGCCCGTTCACGCGGCACACGGCGGAACCGGTGCTGGTGGTGGGCAACTACTGGGATCCTGCCACGAACTATGCGGGCGCGGTCACGGCGGCATCGCTGCTGCCGAGCAGCCGGCTGCTGAGCAGCGACAGCTGGGGCCACACGGCATACGGCACCTCCGAATGCGTCACCGGCGCGGTGGACAGGTACCTGCTCCGGGTGACCCTGCCGGCCCGCGGGACGCGGTGCTACGGCGACGTGCAACCGTTCACCGAGCCGCTCGAGGGCGGACCCGGCCTGCGTCGGTCGACCCCGGCGCGGCCGCTGCCGCCGGTGGTGCCGCCACTGCCAGGATCCACCCCACGGCAGTAGCCACCGGAACACTGCGGCACCCAGAACATCGGTCGGGGGTGG
>JAKDLH010000193.1 GCA_030452945.1 Microlunatus sp.
AGTTCGGGCGGCGACAGCGTCAGATTGGTCATTGCGCACACGTCGACGAGTTGGTCAACGGTGCGGGCGCTCGCGACCGGGGCGAGCACCGTTGGCTGTGCGGACAGCCAGGCGAGCGCGACCGCGGCGACCGAGACCGCGTGTGCGTCGGCGATGTCGTCGAGAGCGGCCAGCACCCGCATGCCCCGCTCATCGAGGTAACCGCTGATCATGCCCGCTCGCGCGCTGTCGACGGCAGGACCGCCGAGGCGGTACTTGCCGGTGAGGAAGCCCTGCGCGAGGGACCAGTACGGAATACAGGCGATCCCCTCTTGCGCGCACAGGCCGGCCAACTCGCCCTCGTAGTGGTCTCGCTCCATCAGGTTGTAGTGGGGTTGCAGGGCCACGTAGCGCGCCAGGCCCTCGGCGCCGGATATCCGCAGCGCCTCGGCGAGCCGCTTCGCGGTGAAGTTCGACGCGCCGATGTGCCGGACCTTGCCCTCGCGCACGAGCCGGTCGAACCCCTCCAGCGTCTCCTCAAGAGGCGTGTGCAGGTCGTCGTGGTGCGCGTAGTACAGGTCGATGTAGTCGGTCTGCAGCCGTCGCAACGAGTCATCGGCCGCAGCCCGGATCGCCTGGCCGGTCAGCCGCTCACGGCCCGGCCTGGTGCTGACTTTGGTGGCGAGCACGACACGATCGCGGTTGCCGCGCTCGGCCATCCACCGGCCCAGGATCGTCTCCGACTCGCCGCCGCTATTGCCGGGGACCCACACCGCATAGTCCTCCGCGGTGTCGATGAAGTTGCCGCCGGCCGCCACAAACGCGTCCAGGACGTCGAACGCTCCAGGCTCGTCGAGCGTCCACCCGAATACATTCCCACCCAGACACAGCCGGGACACTGCGAGATCCGTGCCGCCAAGAGTGGTCATCGGGACTCCTCGTCTTCGGTCGGTCGGTTGCGGAATCCGGTCACCGGGTTACGCTCCGGATCGAAGCAACCGGCACGGCGGGCCCCCCGTCGAGCGTGGGAGGCACGGCGGCAATCGCGTCACTGTCCAGGACCGGAGCCAGCGCCTCGACGATCCGTCGGCGGTCTGTCGCGGACAACCGTCGGGTGAACTCGGCCAGGTTGCGTCGGTGGCACGCGAAGTGTCCGGCCACCAGGTCACGCCCGCCTGCAGTGAGGCCGACGAGCTTCACCCGACGATCATGATCGTCATCGCCGCGGTCGACCAGTCCCGCGTGAAGCAGACTGTCGACGTTGCGCCCCGCGCTGGCCACGGTGAGACTCAGGTGCGCGGCGATCTGGTTAATCGGCAGCGACGTATCCACGGATGCCAGCACCATCAGCATGCGGACCTGTGAGAACGAGAGATCGACGTCCGCGAATGCCGACATCGACGCCGCCTGCCCCCCGCTACACAGGCGACGCAACAATTCCTCGATCAGCTCCGCGACGGCTTCTGGGGCCGGCGACGTGTCAGACCTGGGCATCCCACGAAACTATAGTGTCCACGACTATTACGCAAACGTAACTAGTAGCGTGTCGCCTCCCGTTCTCGAGGACAGGCCGCTAGTCGTCAACATGATCGTGCCTGGCGCGGTTCTCACCACGAACGTCCAACGGGGCACGCACAGCGGGCCACCGCACGTCACTACCCCCGGTTCCCGGGTGAGAATCCTCTTGCAGACGTTCCATAGACGGTCGGCTCTTGGCGTCGCCTCGGATCCAGTCGGCCACGGTCAGGTCCCGACGCGCGGTGAGGGTCACGCCACGCTGGCCCCCCAGCACCTGGGAGACCCGTACGGCGCGGCCTCAGTGGGTCGGCGTCGGTGGCCGCGCGGACTTGGTCGGCGACTCGTAGTCGGCGTGGTAGATGTCGGGCTCCAGGTAGAGCGCGGTCACCATCGGCTCTGCCTGCCGGATCGCATCCTCGGCCGCGTTGATCGTCTCGGCCACCGTGGCGGCGGAGTCGGTCGGGCTGACCGCGATCTTGGCGGCGACGAGGATCTCCTCCGGACCGAGATGCAGTGTCTTCATGTGGATCACCCGCTCGACCCCCTCCACCGAGGTCAGCGCACCGGTGATCTGCTCGATCGTCTTCGGGGTGGCGGACTCACCCAGCAAAAGGCTCTTGGTTTCGATCGCCAACGAGATGGCCACCGCGACCAGCAGCAAGCCGATCATCGCGGTCCCGATTACGTCGAAGATCCCGTTTCCGGTCAGCAGGCTCAGCCCGACCCCGAACAGGGCGAACAGCAAGCCGAGCAGGGCGGCGAAGTCCTCCAGCAGGATGACCGGCAGCTCCGGTGCTTTGGCCGCCTTGATGAACCGAGTCCAGGACTGCCTGCCTTTGGCCTTGGCCGACTCATGAATCGCGGTACGGAAGGAGAAGCCCTCAGCCACGATGGCCATTCCGAGGACCAGCAGCGGCACCCACCACCAGCGGCTGGTCAGCAGCTCACTGGGGTGACCGTCGTGAAACTCATGCCACTTGTGGTACGCCTCGTACAACGCGAACAGACCGCCGACCGAGAACAGCACGATGGAGACGATGAAGGCGAAGATGTAGCGCTCCCGGCCGAACCCGAACGGGTGCTCCGGAGTCGCGGCCCGCTTTGCCCGCTTGCCGCCGATCAGCAGCAAGGCCTGGTTGCCGGAATCGGCGACCGAGTGAATGGCCTCGGCCAGCATCGACGATGCGCCGGTCAGCGCCCAGGCGCCGAACTTGGTCACCGCGATGAACAAGTTCGCCGTCAGCGCGGCGACGACAGCCTTGGTCCCACCTTCGGTGCTCACAGCTACGATTCTGTCAGCCCGGCTACCGCTTCGTCAGCGACAGGCCGGGCCGGCGCACTCAGCTGTGCAGATAGCGTCCCAGCCCGACAGCCAGGTAGACCGCGGCGTACATGCCCACCTGCAGCACCGTGGCGTACCGCTCGACGTCCGACCCGGACGTGCGCTGGATCACGCAGACCCGGACGTCGTTGCGCTCGGCGGCGGTCATGAGCCGCGCCTGGGACGACCGGATGGGTGCCTCCGGGTTGCCGTCGTCCACGATCACCAGCGCCGGCCGACGATCCGCGGAGACTGCGTCCTCGAACGGATCGGCGAACGGATCGCGTGGCGCGGCCGACTCCAGCACCGGGATCAGTTCCTCGGCGTCGGCGGCCAAGGCAGCCCGGCCGCTCCCGGCCCGCAGCGCCTCGGCGACGCGGCGGCTGGCCCGGGCGGCCAGCACGGACCCACCCCAAACCAAGGGCTGCGCCTCGGCCAGTCCCATGGCCAGGTCCTTGGCCGGGTTCTCGGCCACATCAACGTACGGTGAGCAGTCAGTCGCAACCTGGTCCATCGCGTCGGCCACGCGGTAGGGATCCACCTCCGGACCCAGCTGCAACCGGTGCAGGCCGGCCAGAGTGACGATCGCCGCGGCGAGCGGGTCGGCGGTCGAGGTGGGCAGCAGGATGGTCGACCGGGAGCCGGCGTGATCGGCGATCGTCGAATTGCGGGGGCAGGCGATGACCAGCTGGGCTCCGCGCCGGACCGACTCGTGCACCGTCGCCACCAGCCCCGGGGTGCTGAGATCGCTGGCCATCACCACGACGAGGTCGAGTGCGCCGACCCAGCCGGGAAGTCCGTGGGCCGGCCAAGCGACGAACGGAACCGGACAGACCGGTTCGAGCATCGCGCGAATGAACCGGGCCTCGCTGCCGGTCGCGATGACGGCGCGGGGTCGGTCGAGCTGTCCAACTTGCTCGACTCCGACCTCGGCTTCACCGATCTCGCGTCGCAGCCGGGATCCGGCTTCGGCGAGCCGGCGCAGTGCGGAGTCGGCTCGTCGAAGTGACTGTTCGTCCTCCAGCCAGGAGTCGTCGAACATAGCTCAGGGGTGTTCGTCGCCGGTCGTGGCTGCGTTGTCAGATCTCGCGCCCTCGGGGGGGAGGCTGGTCGAGTCCGATGGCGATTCGGTCGCGGAGTCGCTGGAGCCCGCCGAGCCGGCGGACTGCGGCGTCACCCACGGCAGGTCGGGACCGGGTCGTCGCGCTTCGTCGAGCAGCAGCACCGGGATTCCCTGACGAACGGGATAGGCCAGTCCGCAGTCCGCGGCGAGGCAGACGAGCTCGTCCCGGTCATGGTCGACCGCCAAGGACCCGTGACAGTTGGGGCACGCCAAGATGTCGAGCAGCTCGGGCGCCAGGTCCACAGCCATGCCAGTCTCCTCGCATCGTTTCTCGGACCGCATCGGTCCTTCGTCGTACCGGTTCAGTCTTGTACCGGGTTCGGAGTCGTACCGGGTTCAGTTCTACCGCGTCCGGCCGAGAGCCGCTAATCCACCTGCGTATCGGTGCCTCGCTCAGCTGCGGATGACGGCCAGCGCCTCGTCCCGGAGGGCGGTCACCTGGGCTGCGGTCGGGGCCTCGACGTTGAGTCTCAGCAGCGGCTCGGTGTTGCTCGGCCGGACATTCACCCACCAGCCGTCTCCGGTAAGGGTCAAGCCGTCGTCTCGATCTGGGGCACCCCGATCCGCGAACTGCTCCTCCAACGCCGCCAGAATCGGCTCAACCTCCTCAACCGTGGAGTTGATCTCACCCGAGGCGACGAAGTGGCTGTACTCAGCGACCAGGCTGGACAGGGGCTGGTCGGTCGAGCCCATGGCGGCCAGCACGTGCAGGGCGGCCAGCATCCCGGTGTCGGCGCCCCAAAAATCACGAAAGTAGAAGTGAGCCGAGTGCTCGCCGCCGAAGACCGCGTCGTGCTCGGCCATGGCCGCCTTGACAAACGTGTGGCCGACTCTGGTGATCACAGTCGTACCCCCAGCCTGTGCCACCAGCTCAGGCACGGTATGCGAGGTGATCTTGTTGATCACGATGGTGCTGCCCGGGTGGCGGGCGAGCTCCCGGACCGCGATCATCGCCGTGATAGCCGAAGGCGAGACCACCTCGCCGCGCTCGTCGATGACGAAACAGCGATCGGCGTCGCCGTCGAACACCACCCCGAGATCGGCCCGGTGCTCGCGAACCGCCGCCTGGGCATCCACCAGGTTCTCCGGCTCCAGTGGGTTCGGCGGGTGGTTCGGGAAGCTGCCGTCCGGGTCGAGGTACAGCCCGATCAAGTCCAGGTTCTGACCCTCCAGCACCGCCGGCGTGGTCAGGCCGCCCATCCCGTTGCCGGCGTCCACCACGATTCTCAGCCGGCGGATGCCGGAAAGGTCGACCAGGTCGAGCAGGTGCTTCGCGTACGCCATGAGCAGATCCTGCTGGCTCAGCTGGCCCGGCCGAGCCGCAGCCGGCGCGACCCCGGCCAGCGCTTGGTCGCGGATGGCCATGAGCTCGTCCGGGGCGAGCGGTCGTGCCCGCCGATGACAGAATTTGATGCCGTTGTCGTGGCCGGGGTTGTGGCTGGCAGTGAACATCGCCCCGGGCAGCCCCAACCGGCCGGACGCGAACCAGAGCTGGTCGGTGCTGGCCAGTCCGATGTCGACGACGTCAGCCCCGCGCGCCAGCATCCCCCTCGCGAAGGCCGCCGACAGCTCCGGGCTGGTCGTTCGCATGTCCCGGCCCAGCACCAGGCCGCCACGACCGTCGGCGATGCCCAAAACGTCGGCGGCTGCGGCCCCGATGGCGTAGGAACCGTCGGCGTCCCACTCGGGCGCCGACCCGGTGACGAGTCCGCGGATGTCGTTGGCCTTGAAGATGCGCGCGTCGATCATGGTCCGGTGATCCTAGTGGGGATCTTCACTGATCGGCGTCCGGATCGGCCAGGACCGTCAGGTGACCGCGGCGTCCCAGCTCGATGATGCCGGGCCGCTGCTGTCGTGGCTGCGCCGGCGCCGGTTCCGGCTGGTCATAGGCGAACCCCACCTCCCGGACGGCGTCGGCGAGGGCCAACAGGTCGTCGGTGCTCGGCTCCGGCTCGGTCGGCACCTCCAACCGGATCACCTCCCAGCCGCGCGGGGCCGACAGGGTCTGACCGTGGGCGTGGCAGAGGTCGTATCCGTGCGGCTCCGCCCGCGTCGCCAGCGGACCGAGCACGGCGGTGGAGTCGACGTACACGTAGGTCAGCGTCGCGACCGCCGCCCCGGGACAGCCCGCCCGCGAACAACGTCTCGACACCACGGCCGAGACGCTACCCGCGGCTAGAGTGCACACCATGCCGACTCGCCGCAGAGACCGCCACCAGCGCGGCCTGCGTGGTCCCCTGGCCCTACCGAACCCGTACGGCCGTGCGGCCAGGCCACCGCGTCCGGTGACCCGGGCCGACTTCTTCGACGACTCGGTACACGCGGCCGTGGACCGGATCACGATGACCTGCCCCGATGCGCTGGTCGGTGTCACGTTCGGCATCGAGGATGTGCCCCACCTCCCGTCGGCTTGGTCCGGGGATCGCGTACCCCTGGCCGCCGCGGTCGAGGCGGACATTCACCAGATGGCCCAGGTCGTGATCTACCGGCGCCCGCTGGAGCGCCGCGCGGCCAGCCGACCTGGATTGCGGATCCTGGTCTATCGCACCATCGTCGAGCAGTTGTCGGCTTTGACCGGACGTCCGGTGTCAGAATTCGACGGCGAGGGTCTGGCCGACGACGAGGACTGAGCGGCTCGGCCCGGTGCTCGCAGCTTTCGACC
>JAKDLH010000194.1 GCA_030452945.1 Microlunatus sp.
CGTCGCGTCGGGCGGCCGAGGGGGCGGCGGTCCACGTCCGTCGGCAGCTGCCGAAAGAGACCGTGCTCTGTCAGGGCGACGCCCAGCTTTCGGAGTTGACCCGGCGTTTCGTGGCCGAGGAGAAGACCTCGTTGTTCGGGACCTTGTCGCTGTGGCAGGGGATCGACGTGCCCGGAACGACCTGTCGGCTGGTGGTCATCGACCGGATTCCGTTCCCGCGGCCGGGCGAGGGTCAGGGGTTCGTCCGGCAGCGAGCGGTCGTCGAAGCCGGCGGCAACGGTTTCATGACGGTAGCGGCCAACCATGCCGCGCTGTTGTTGGCCCAGGGCGCGGGTCGGCTGATCCGCCGCGTCACGGATCGTGGCGTGGTCGCAGTGTTGGATCCCCGGCTGGTCACAGCCCGCTACGGCTCGTACCTCCGCGCCTCGATGCCACCGATGTGGACGACCAACGATTCCGAGACCGCCATCGCCGCCCTGCGCCGCTTGGCGGAAACCGACCCCACGTAGCCGTATTCTTCAGCGGTTTTGTACCGATATCCACGTCAGTTGTGGTCAGTGCTCCAATAGTTCGCCACGGTGAGCTGTTCGTTCGACCTGACGGTAGCGGTGGTGCCGAAGGTGTGTGAGGCTGCCGTCATGGAGCACACCTACGACGTCGACCTGGCGGTGGTCGGTTCCGGGCCCGGGGGACAAAAGGCCGCCATCATGGCGGCCAAGCTCGGCAAACGAGTCTGCGTGATCGACAGCAAACAGATGGTCGGTGGGGTCTGCGTCAACACCGGGACCATCCCGTCGAAGACGCTGCGAGAAGCGGTCATCTATCTGACCGGGATGCAGCAGCGAGAGATGTACGGCGCCAGCTATCGGGTCAAGAACGAGATCACTATCTCCGACCTGCTCAATCGGTTGCAGCACGTGATCGGCCGGGAAATTGAGGTGATCCGAGCCCAGCTGCTGCGCAACCACATCGAGTTGATGGCCGGTACCGCCAGCTTCTTGGACCCGCACACGCTGTCCATCGACATCGAGGGCCAGCAGACCAAGCGGACCCTGACCGCTGACAAGATCGTCCTCGCCCCCGGCACCACCCCGGCGCGACCTCACACCGTGGACTTCGACTCCGAGCGGATTCTCGACAGCGACCAGATCCTCACCCTGGAGAAGGTGCCGGACTCGTTGGTCGTGGTCGGTGCCGGCGTGATCGGAGTGGAGTACGCCTCGATCTTCGCCGCCCTCGGCACCCGGGTGACCCTGGTGGAGAGGCGCGCACAGATGCTCGACTTCTGCGACCCCGAGATCGTGGAGTCGCTGAAGTTCCATCTGCGGGATCTGTCGATGTCATTTCGGTTCGGCGAGGAGGTGCAATCGGTCGAAAGCGCGGGGCAGGGGACCATCACCACGCTCGCCTCCGGCAAGCGGATCGCTGCGGAGGTGGTCATGTACTCCGCGGGTCGCCAAGGAAACACGAGTCCGCTCGGCTTGGAACTGGCTGGACTGGAGGCTGACAACCGGGGCCGGATGGTCGTCGACCACACCTACGCCACGTCCGCTCCGCACATCTTTGCCGTCGGTGACGTGATCGGCTTTCCCGCGTTGGCGGCCACGTCGATGGATCAGGGCCGACTGGCCGCGGCGTACGCGTTCGGAGAGGTGGCCAGCGAGCTGCATCACCTGCAGCCGATCGGTATCTACACCATTCCTGAGATCTCCTACTGTGGCCGCAGCGAGATTGACCTGACCAAGGAAGCGATCCCCTTCGAGGTGGGCATCTCCCGCTACCGTGAACTGGCTCGCGGTCAAATCATCGGCGACTCCTACGGGATGCTGAAGCTGATCGTGCACTCCGAAACCCGGGAAATCCTGGGGGTGCACGTCTTCGGGACCAACGCCACCGAACTGGTCCACATTGGCCAGGCCGTGATGGGCTGCGGTGGCACGGTCGACTACCTGGTGAACACGGTGTTCAACTATCCGACCCTTTCGGAGTCGTACAAAGTCGCCGCCCTTGACGTCGCGAACAAACTCCGAGCCGTTGCCCGATTCACCAATCAGATGCTGACCGACGAGCCGAGTCTGCTGTAGGTCGTCACTCGCTGCTCCCTACGCGCTGAAGGCTCTGTCTTCCCTCCTTGTTCGCGGACGAAAAGCATGTCCGCTCACGCGTCAGTCCAGACCGAGCCGGCGCTTCGTTCGCGGTCGCTCGCGACGGGGGTCGTCACTCGCTGCTCCCTACCCGCTGAAGGCTCTGTCTTCCCTCCTTGTTCGCGGATCAGAGGCGCCGGAGAACCGCCACCACTTTGCCGAGGATGCTGGCGTGGTTGCCGTCGATCGGGTCGTACGTCGGGTTGTGCGGCAGCAACCAGATCTGGTCAGCCGTCTTCTTGAACGTTTTCACCGTAGCCTCGTTGTCCAACAGGGCGGCGACGATATCCCCGTTGATCGCGGTCGGCTGTTGCCGGACCACGACCCAGTCGCCGTCGCAGATGGCCGCCTCGATCATGGAGTCGCCGCGCACCTCGAGCAGGAACATCGTGCCCTCACCAACCAGCTGCCGAGGCAGCGCGAACACGTCCTCCACACGTTCCTCGGCCAAGATTGGCCCTCCGGCGGCGATCCGGCCGACCATCGGAACATGCACCGGTTCGGGGTAGGCATCGTTGATGCCGGTCTCGTCGATCTCCTCCGACGCCTCGGACGGCGGCAACGGCCGCACCTTGGATGCCTCATTGGCTCCAGGCAGCAACACCTCGAGCGCCCGGGGACGATTCGGATCACGACGCAGGAAGCCCTTCGCCTCCAGCACCTTGAGCTGGTGGGCGACGCTGGACGAGGACGCTAGACCGACCGCGTCTCCCATCTCGCGGATGCTCGGCGGATAGCCACGCGACTCGACCGTCTCTTTGATCATCTGCAGGATGCGACGCTGGCGCAAGGTCAGCCCGTCCACGCCGGACGGGCCGTCGGGTAGGGCGGAGACCGAGCCGGTCTCGCCGAGTTGGGCAGCCACCTCACTGGCCCGCGGTCGGCCGCGCTTGCGCTGCGGCGTGGGTCCGAGCTGGTCCTTCTTGTTCGCCATGGACAGCACTCTAGGGCTGACCGAGTGGTCAATCAAACATCTGTTCGAGCGTGTCGCGAATGCGTCGGTCCCCGTTTCGGGCGTGAGGCGGGCTTGCTACCCGCCCAGTGTCAGAGGAGGCCTGCATGCTCTGGGCCAGAGCGTGATTTCGAAAGGCCTTGCCAATCCACTGAGGGTGCGGTAAGAATTCAAACAGACATTCTATCGAATGTCCGTTCGATCGAGGAGGAAGCGATGACCAAGCACACGCTGGCCCAGGTGGCCGGTCGGAGCGGTCGGCCCCCGGGCTCGAGTAGGACGGTTCGGTCGCGTCGACCTGGGCGGGGATCGGGGCGGAGGGCGGCTCCGACGCTACGGGCTAGTCAGCCCTGCCCATCTCCCACGCTGGCGCGGTCGACGCCACCGCAACTGCGGGCTTGCCTGGCGCCCCGGCGGGCCGCCCAGTTGAGGCCCGAAGCGAGGGCGGGTACGTCGACCAGCGGCTGGCGGCTCACCGACCGGGGCCTCGCTGTGGTGTTGGTGACTGGTCTGATGATCATGATGGCCGCTTTGACTGTGGTCGGCCTCACCGCGGTCAAGGTGACCGGCGAGGGCTACCGGGCAAGCGTGTCGGCCACGCTGCCACTCTGAGGTGTTGGTGCTCAGCTGGCGTTTCGATCCCTGGTGAGCCGGTGCGAGGCACAATAGCCGGGTGACCTCCGTCCAGACCTCCGAGCGGCGTCCGTTTCAGCCGTTGTCGGGCCTGCGGTGGTTGGCCGGCTATGCGGCGTTCGGCTTGGGCATCAGTACCCTCTACGCGGGCACCGGAGTGGGCTTTCCCTGCCCCTTTCGCGAGCTCACCGGCTGGGAGTGTCCCTTCTGCGGTGGCACTCGACTTGGCTCGGCCCTGCTGCGCGGTGACGTGACGGCCGCGATCGCGTACAACCCGGTGGTTTTCGCGAGCCTGGTGCTGGGAGTCCTCGTGGGCGCCGTTTGGCTGATCGAGGCGTTGGGCGGGCCGCGGGTGCGGCCACCGCGGAGTTGGGTAGTGACGGCCGGTCGAATCCGCCCGGCGGTCTGGTGGGTCCTGGTGGGACTCCTCACGGCGGCGTACGTGGTGCTGCGCAACCTGCTCTAGTCGACTGTGACTGCGACTGCGACTGCGACTGCGACTGCGACTGCAACTGCGACTGCACGCCGCTAAGGCGTGCCTCGCGCGCATCTAGCAGCGAGTGAGGACACCACTGTCAGAGCCCTTGCGCATACTGGCTACATCGACGTACGGTACCTACATCTAGTAGTTACAGGCGTGTGTTTCATCCACAGATTGTGGTGTGTAGTCCACACTGATTCACAGGTCGGTCCACAGGTCATCCCCAGAGATGTCCCCAGGATCGATCGGGCGTGAGCCCAAGAACCGTTGAGGAAGGAGCCCGGAAGTGCACTGCCCCTACTGTCGGCACAACGACTCCAAAGTGCTCGACTCCCGGGCCGCCGACGAAGGCGCCAGCATCCGGCGCCGACGGCAGTGTCCGGTCTGTGAGCGTCGGTTCACCACGACCGAGCAGATGCAGGTGGTGGTGGTGAAGCGCAGCGGTGTGGTGGAGCCGTTCAATCGCGACAAGATCGTCTCGGGGGTCCGTAAGGCCTGCAAGGGCCGCCCGGTGACCGAGGACCAGTTGGCCCAACTCGGCCAGCTCGTCGAGAGTTCCCTTCGTTCCTCGAGCCAGTCGGAGATCCCGGCGGACGAGGTGGGCGTGGCGATCCTGGGACCGCTCAGAGATCTCGACCAGGTGGCCTATCTGCGGTTCGCGAGTGTGTATCGCCAGTTCAACTCCATCGACGACTTCGAAGCCGAGATCGCGCTGCTTCGAGTCGAATCCGAGCCGTTAGGGATCGAGCCGCTGATCCCCGATCGAGCGGCTGACGCCAAACTCAGCGCGTTTGTCCCGCACAAACGGAGTCCCGGCCGGGTCGCTCCGCCCTGAACGAGTCCGACCCGCAGTCGGCATATCACCCACAGACCCCGGGACGGGGTCCCCGCAGCAGGGGAAGGCTCGCGCGGACCTCGTCCCGGATCCAGCAGCAGTCCAGAGAGGCAAGCCATGATTGAGACCACTCGCGCCAACGGGCGCTCCGAGAATCGGAACGGCCGTGAGCGCACCAGCGCGCTCCAGCTCGAGCCCGTCTTCAGCACCCCCGGTGTCCATCCGTACGACGAGGTGGTGTGGGAACGGCGCGACGTGATCCAGACCAACTGGAAGACTGGCGAGGCCGTCTTCGAGCAGAAGGGTGCGGAGTTCCCCGACTTCTGGAGCGTGAACGCCTCGACCATCGTGACCACCAAGTACTTCCGGGGGGCGCTCGGCACCGACGTCCGGGAGAACAGCCTCAAGCAGCTGATCGACCGGGTCGTGCGGACCTACCGCAACGCGGGGGAGGAGTTCGGGTACTTCGCCGATCCCGATTCGGCCATCGTGTTCGAGCACGAACTCACCTGGCTGCTGCTGCACCAGTACTTCTCCTTCAACTCTCCGGTGTGGTTCAACGTCGGAACCAAGTCGCCGCAGCAGGTGAGTGCCTGTTTCATCCTCAGTGTCGAGGACTCGATGGACTCGATCCTGAACTGGTACAAGGAGGAGGGCTTCATCTTCAAGGGAGGCTCAGGTGCTGGCCTGAACCTGTCCCGGATCCGCTCCTCGCGTGAGTTGCTGAGCTCTGGCGGCACCGCGTCCGGTCCGGTGTCCTTCATGCGCGGCGCGGACGCCAGCGCCGGGACGATCAAGTCCGGCGGTGCGACCCGGCGGGCCGCGAAGATGGTCGTACTCGACGTGGATCACCCCGACATCGAGGAGTTCGTCGAGACGAAGGCGCGCGAGGAGAACAAGATCCGTGCGCTCCGTGATGCCGGCTTCGACATGGATCTGGGTGGTCGCGACATCACCTCGGTGCAGTATCAGAACGCCAACAACTCGGTCCGCGTCACCGACGAGTTCATGCGGGCCGTGGAGGACGGCGGCGACTTCGGACTGCGGGCTCGGACCGACAACCGGGTGATCGAGACCGTCGAGGCTCGGTCGTTGTTCGACAAGATCGCCGCAGCGGCCTGGGAGTGCGCCGACCCGGGAATCCAGTACGACGACACGATCAACGACTGGCACACCAACCCCGAGACCGGCCGGATCACCGCGTCCAACCCGTGCTCCGAGTACCTGTCGCTGGACAACTCCTCATGCAACCTGGCCTCGCTGAACCTGCTGAAGTTCCTGCGCGACGACAACTCCTTCGACGTGCAGACCTACCAGGCTGTCGCCGAGCTGGTCATCACCGCGATGGACATCTCGATCTGCTTTGCTGATTTCCCGACCGACCCGATCGGTGAGACGACCCGCAACTTCCGCCAGCTGGGCATCGGCTATGCCAACCTGGGCGCCCTGCTGATGGCCACCGGCCGCGGCTACGACTCCGACGGCGGTCGCGCCG
>JAKDLH010000195.1 GCA_030452945.1 Microlunatus sp.
AGCTGTCCGGAACTCAGCTGGTCGGCGGCGTCCTGGCTGCCTCCACGGCCGCTGCCATTGGCGCCCGGCTCGGCGTCGCCGGCACCATCCTCGGCGCCGCCCTGTCCAGCCTGGTGCTCGGTGTGGCGGGCTCGATCTATACCGCCTCACTACGGCACACCAAGCACAAGCTCGGCTCGATGTTCGCCGGCAAGACTCGCGGCACGACGGTCGAGGTCGACCAGATCTCCGACGACACAATCGCCGGCGGCCAGCCCGAGCCGGACCTGGCCCGACCGATCGACGCAACTCAAAGCGACGAGAAGGTCTGGTCATGGGATGAGACGGAGGAATTGCCGGTTCAGCCGGCCGCAGCCATCACCGCGCCGATGGCTGCCGTTGGCGCGGACGACACCTCGGGACGGCGCGTCCCCTGGAAGCCGATCTTGGTCACCTCCGCAGCGGTCTTCGCCCTGACGATCGCGGCGATCACCGGCTTCGAGTTGATCACCGGTCAAGCCGTCTCCGGCGGTGAGGGGACGACCATCACGCAGGTCGGCGGGGGCGGCTCCGGCGGCGACGACGCTCCTAAACCGGCTTCGTCGCCAGACTCCTCGCAGGCGCCCAGTACCGACTCGACGGGCGAGCCGGCGGACGAGCCAAGGGACGAGCCAGCGGACGAGCCAGGAAACGAGACGTCCGTGGCCCCGTCGAACGAACCCACCCAGGAGGCCGAGCCGGCACCCCAAGCTAGCCAGGACCCCGTCGAGCCACCCGCCAGGGGCGCGCCGGGTGAAGCACCCGGTGGAGGTGGAGAGGGCTCCGAACCGGACACCGAGTAGGTCCATCAGCGCCGGTCCGTTGGAAGTCACCGCCATGATTCGTGGTCGTTGATGGCCGCTCGTGATCTCTGGTACGCCGCGTACGGCTCAAACCTGGACCGCCGACGGTTCGAGGCCTACCTCTGCGGCGGACGTCCAGCTGGCGCCGTCCGCACCTACGTTGGCGCTCGTGACCCGAGTCCACCGGTCGATGACCGGCCGCTGCTGTTGCACGGCAGGATCTTCTTCGCCTGGGAGTCACCGACCTGGGGCGGCGGGATCGCGTTCTACGACCCCGACCTGGTCGGCCCAGACGGTGGGCCCGCCACGGTCTACGGCCGGGCGTACCGGATCACCGCCGAGCAATTCTCCGACCTCGCCGCTCAGGAGATGCGACGTACGCCCGGGACAGACCTCGATCTGAGCGACGTCCTCCAGCATCGCCGCCACACCTACGGCCCAGGCCGGTACGAGACTCTGCACCTGGTCGGGGAACTCGAGGGAGCACCCGTCCTCACGTTCACCGCACCTCGGGACCACGGGTTGTCGGCCAATCCACCCGCGCCCGCCTATCTCGCCACCATGGTCCGCGGCCTGCGGGAGTGTCACGGACTCAGCCGGGCCGACGCTCTGGCCTACCTGGACGCCGCTCCGGGTGCACGGTAGTGGAATCGGCTGAACTCGCGTCGCGCTGTCTCGCCACCTGCCTGGCGCGGCACAGGCGGATCAGTCGGGCAGCCAACCCCCAGGCACCCCGTCCTCCGCCGGGACGACCTCGGCGGGCTTTGGCGGGCCCGGCGGCGTGCCGTCACCGAACGGGCGACCGCCGAGTTGCTCGCGGAAGTGCGGGCTCAACCAATTGGCGAGGTCCGGACCCTTCGGCACGATCTGCGTGGGGTTGAGATCGGTGTGCACCACGTAGTAGTGCCGCTTGATCTGGGTGAAGTCGGTGGTGTCGCCGAAGCCCGGGGTCTGGAACAGGTCGCGCCCGTAGGCCCACAGCACCGGCAGCTCCGTCAGCTTGTGCCGGTTGCATTTGAAGTGGCCGTGGTAGACGGGGTCGAAGCGGGCCAGTGTGGTGAACAATCGGACATCGGCCTCGGTGATGGTGTCGCCCACCAGATACCGCTGGTCGGTCAGCCGGTCCGACAGCCAGTCCAGGGTGGTGAACAACCGGTCGTACGCGTCCTCGTACGCCTCCTGGGAGCCGGCGAACCCGCACCGGTAGACGCCGTTGTTGACTTCGGTGAAGACCCGCTGGGCGACCGCGTCGATCTCGTCGCGCAGCGGCTCAGGGTAGAGATCCGGGGCCCCCTCGCGGTGGAATTCCTGCCACTCGGTGGAGAAGTCGAGGGTGATCTGGGGATAGTCGTTGGTGACCACCGCTTGACTCGGCACGTCGACAATCGCTGGCACCGTGATGCCACGCGGATAATCGGGGAACCGGGCGAAGTACGCCTGCTGCAACCGCTCGTAGCCGAGCACGGGGTCCACGCCACCTGGATCCAGGTCGAAGGTCCAACTCCGTTGGTCGTGCGTGGGTCCGCACAGACCCACTGAGATCACGTCCTCCAGCCCGAGCAGGCGTCGGACGATGAGCGTCCGGTTAGCCCAGGGGCAGGCGCGGGCGGCGATCAACCGATAGCGCCCGGGCACCACCGGGTAGCCGTCCCGGCCGTCGGCGGTGATCCGAGTGGTGATGTAGTTGGTGTCCCGGGTGAACTCGGCGCCGCTGGTCACATACGCACCCGCGGTCGAATGCTCGTTGTCGTCAGCCATCGTCCAACCCTACGGCGGTTGGGCGGGATCACGATATGTGCGCGACAATGCGGCACGTGCGCTTTCTCAATCCCCCGCCCGCCTACGATCTCACCTACTCCGACGTGTTCATGGTGCCGCGACGGTCTGCGGTGACCTCGCGGCTGGACGTCGATCTGCGCAGCCGCGACGAGGTTGGCACCACACTCCCGCTGGTGGTCGCGAACATGACCGCCGTGTCTGGCCGCCGGATGACCGAGACGGTCGCCCGCCGCGGTGGGGTGGCAATCATCCCGCAAGACATTCCCACCGAAGTTGTGGCCGAGGTGGTCGATCGGGTCAAGAGATCGCACCCCGTCTTCGACACTCCGATCCGGGTCAGCCCGCACACCACGGTGGGCGAGGCAGTGTCGCTGCTGCCCAAGCGGGCGCACGGGCTGGTGGTGGTGGTCGATGACGACGACCGCCCGCTGGGCACCGTGAGCGCGACCGACGCGGCCGGGGTGGACCGGTTCGCCCAGGTGCACGAGGTGATGTCGGCCGACGTGCTGGTCGTCGGCGCCGACGAAACGCCCGTCGCGATCTTCGACGCCCTCAACGCCAGCCACCTCGAGGTCGCGTTGGTGGTGGAGAGCGACCGGCTGGTCGGGGTGATGACCCGCAAACACGCTCTGCGCTCCACGCTCTACCGACCCGCCGTAGACGGTGATGGCCGGCTGATCCTCGGAGCAGCGGTCGGCATCAATGGTGACGTCGCCGGCCGGGCCGAGCGGCTACTCACCGCCGGGGCCGACGTGCTGGTCGTCGACACCGCGCACGGCCACCAGGAGCGGATGCTGCACTCGTTGAAGGCGGTCCGCGACGTACGGGACCGGCTGGCCGTGGTGACCGGTCATCGGGTGCCGCTTGCGGCGGGGAACGTGGTCACCGCCGACGGGGTACAGGATCTGGTCGAGGCCGGCGCCGATGTGGTCAAGGTCGGTGTCGGGCCGGGCGCCATGTGCACGACCCGGATGATGACCGGGGTCGGCCGGCCGCAGTTCAGCGCGGTGCTGGAGTGCGCGGCAGCCGCACGCTCGCTGGGCGCGTCGACCTGGGCCGACGGTGGGGTGCGGTACCCCCGCGACGTCGCGTTGGCCCTGGCCGCTGGAGCTGGTTCGGTGATGATCGGCTCCTGGTTCGCGGGCACGTACGAGAGCACCGGCAACTTGCTGACCGACGCCGAGGGACGGATGTACAAGGAGTCGTTCGGGATGGCCTCGGCCCGGGCGGTGCGGATGCGAACCAAGAACGCAGGCGCGTTCGATCGGGCCCGGGCGGCACTGTTCGAGGAGGGCATCTCGACCTCCCAGATGTATCTGGATCCCGAACGGCCCAGCGTGGAGGACCTGATCGATTCCATCGTCGCGGGGGTGCGCAGCAGCTGCACCTACGCCGGGGCGAGGAGCCTGGCGGAGTTTCACGAGCTCGCCGTGGTGGGGGTTCAGTCACCGACGGGTTACGAGGAAGGTCGCCCTCTGCATGCCAGTTGGTGACGCCTCTGAAGTGGTGGCTTTTTGGATCACAGAATCGTAACAATAGGCCACTTCAGCATTTCGATCCCCGACAAACCAACGCCGGATATCCCGAGACCGACATCGAGAAGATCACCAGCACGGCTGCCCCACCACCGGTTGTGATCTCGTGCCGCCGCCGTCGTCGCTGCCCAGGAACTGAGTCAGGCGGTCGCGTACCGCTTCGCCGCCCGGGCTCGCGCCTTGAGCGCCTCCTCCTCCCGGTTCTTCGGGGGTGCGGTGGTGCTCAGGTGGTCCAGCAGATGCTGGGTTGTGTGCGCGATCTGCTGGACCGCGTCATTGAACGCCTCTTCGTTGGCCTTCGAGGGCTTGGTGGTCCCGGCGATCTTCCGGACGTACTGCAATGCGGCGTCGTGCACCTCTCGACTGCTCGCCGGCGGTTCGAAGTTGTGGAGTTGACGGATGTTCCGGCACATAGTCGAAGCGTAGCCGCGTAATCGCAGCTGACGGCCGCTGCTGTCAGCGAGCGATGACAGACTCACGAGCGTGAGCGGATTCATCGACGACGACGAACGTCGGGCCCGGTTGGCTCAGCGTCATCGGCTGCTCCCTCGGTTGCGGACCGACAACGTGGTCGCGATCTCCAACGACGTGCTGGCCCTGCACTCAACTGACCCCGTCACGGCGGTGCTGTCGGCCATGGTGCGGATGGAGCATCCGTCCGTGTCCGCCGTCGAAGACGTTGTGTACGAGGAACGGGCCTTGATTCGCCATCACGCGATGCGCCGCACGTTGTGGTTGGCGACCCCGGACACGATGCGACTGATGAACGCCGCGGCCACCCGCAAGCTGATCGGTCCGGAGCGCCGCCGGCTGCTCAAGATGCTCGGCGAGCACGGGATCGACGATCCGGCAGATTGGCTCGACCAGGCCCGGGCAGCGGTCCTCGGCGACCTCGAGAGGCACGGCCCCAGCACCGCCCGGGAGATCGGACAGAGGGTGCACCAAATCCGGCTCCCTCTGAAACTGGCGACCGGGAAGCCGTACGCCTCAACCCAGGGAGCCCACAGCCGAATAATCACACTGCTGGGCTTGGAGGGAGAGATCCTGCGGGCGCGTCCGGTTAGCTGGATCACCGGGGCGTATCGGTACGCCGTGGCCGACGACTGGCTGCCTGGCGGGCTGGATGGGCTCGATAAGACCGATGAGACCGAGGCGGCCACGACCCTGGCCGGACGGTGGCTGCGTCGGTTCGGGCCCGGGACCACCGCCGATCTCCAATGGTGGATGGGCTGGACGCTCGGATTGACCCGGCGGGCGTTGACTGGCTCCGGGGCCGTCGAGGTCGATCTCGTCTCCGGCCCGGGGTGGATCAGCCCAGCCGACGACCCGGTGGCTTCGGCCGAACGCTGGGTGGCCTTGCTCCCCTCGCTCGACCCGTCCACGATGGGCTGGAAGCAGCGCTCCTGGTATCTCCCGGACGCGGCCGGCGAGGCATTCGACTCGGCCGGGAACGGCGGCCCAACGATCTGGGTAGACGGCCGGATCGTCGGCGCCTGGGCCCAGGACAAGCAGGGCGAGATCAAGCTGCATTACTTCGAGAGGGTCGCCTCCGACCGACGACGGGAGGTCACCTCCCGTGCCGCTGAGATCAGCACCATGGTCGGCGGCACCCGCTTCTCCGTACGCTTTCCCGGCAGCATCCACGCTCGTCTGCTCGGCTGATTCACGCGTGTTGTCCCCACGGACACGCCTCGAGAAGTGGCTCCCGCCACGATTGACCACCTGCTGAATATCCGAACCTACTTTTCGGCGGGGCAGGACTTTCCGGCGAGCTCATAGTGAGCAGCGAGTGACGACTGACTTAGTGTGCGTAGTCCCCGCGATAGAACTCATAGACCCAGCCGGTCACCGTGGCCACGGCCACCCCGGTCGCGATGATCGACATCCACCAGCCGAATACCGGACCGAGCAGGAACAGACCGAAGGTCAGCCCGCAGAAGAGCGGCCACTTGCTCTGGGGTGGGAAGAAGCCGAGTTCCCCTGCCCCCTCGGCGATCTCCCCGTCCTTGCGATCCTCCGGGCGCATCGGTATCCGCCGGGCCACAAGGGCGAGATAGCCCGCAATCATCAGAACGAGAAAGAAGGTCAGGATCAGGGCGACGGTGCCGGTGACCTCATGACTGACGAACCAGTACACCGGCGACACGATGCCGAAGAAGATCACCAGCGCTCCGAAGATCCAGGCTTCGGCCTTCACCTCTCACCGCCTTCGGAGTCGGTTTGCCGCGCCTTTGGCTGGTCGGCCGACTCGCCGATGACGTCATCAGAGACACCCGCGACCCGCGCATGCAACTCATCCACCCGCCCTTCGTCTTCTCCAGCATCCATCAGCCCGTCGGCCTCAGCGGCGTTGGCCGGGTACTCCGCCAAGGAGACCTCCGGGTGATGCAGGTC
>JAKDLH010000014.1 GCA_030452945.1 Microlunatus sp.
GGCCCCCCCCCCCCCCCCCCCCCCCACCACCCCCACCCCCCCCCCCCACTCCCGCGGTGCCGGGGGTCAGGACCGCCCCGCCTGAGACCCAAATGCGCGGAATTTCGGCCGTACGCCCCGATGTGGCAGACTGGCTCGCTGTTGTCTGCTGGTCGTGACTCCTGCCGTGGGGGGTTGCTCGCGACACGTGGACCTTGACGGCATCACATACACCCTGAATCACCTAGACCCTGCCAAGGGCAACAAACTCGGTGACCTACGGCACTGGCGAGGACCACACCATGAGCAAGCTGATCGACGCGCTCGATGCCCAGTCCATCCGGGACGACATCCCCCCCTTCCGTGCTGGTGACTCCGTCAAGGTGCACGTCAAGGTCGTTGAGGGCAACCGCTCCCGAATCCAGGTCTTCGCCGGGGTGGTCATCGCCCGTTCCGGCGACGGTGTCCGTGAGGCGTTCACCGTCCGCAAGGTCAGCTTCGGGGTGGGGGTGGAGCGGACGTTCCCGCTGCACAGTCCCATCATCGACAAGATCGAGGTCGATCGTCGTGGCGACGTGCGGCGCGCGAAGCTGTACTACCTCCGCGGCCTGCGGGGCAAGGCTGCCAAGATCAAGGAGAAGCGCGGCGCCTGACGGGCGGCGGGAAGTGCCGCTGACCACAGGCGGTGTTTTGGCGGACAACGCGCGGGATCGAAGGACAGCTGATGGCGGATCACCGCGGTCCATCACGCGCTGGTAGCACCCCCGCGGCCGGTCCCGACTCCAACGCCGCCAACTTCGAGTCCGGGTCGGCCGTTCCGTCCCAGAACAAGCAGTCCTTCGGTCACCACGCCGGCGCCTTCGTACGTGAGTTGCTCGCGGTCGTCATCGGCGCCGTCATCGTCGCTTCGCTGCTGCGAGGCTTCGTCGGGCAGATGTTCATCATCCCGTCGACCTCCATGCAGAACACGCTGCAGGTCGAGGACCGGGTCGTGGTCGAGAAGCTCAGTTCGATCAAGCGGGGCCAAGTGGTCGTGTTTGCCGACCCCGGCGGTTGGCTGAGCGGCGCGTCGCCGGCGGAGCGTGGTCGCCTCGGGAGGGCGCTGGAGTTCGTCGGCGTGCTGCCCGACACCAGCACCGAGCACCTGATCAAGCGAGTGGTCGGGATGCCTGGAGATCGGGTCGTCTGCTGTGACGACCGAGACCGGATCACGGTCAACGACATCCCGCTGAATGAGGCGTCCTACCTGTACCGCTCCCCCGACGGCGTGCTCGCCGATCCGTCCAAGATCCGGTTCGATGTGACCGTCCCGGCCGACCGCGTGTTCGTGCTCGGAGACAACCGAGCCGCCAGCCGAGATGCACGCTGCCACCTCAACGACGCCACTGCGGGCCGACCGAAAGGCGACAACGCGTTCGTGCCGCTGGACCTGGTGGTGGGTCGCGCGGTCGCCATCGCCTGGCCGGTCGGCGATGCGCGCCGACTTCTGGTCCCGGCGACGTACGCTGGCGTCCCGGCCCCGACGGAGCCGGCTCCGGCGAGGCCGGTGGTCCACGCCGGTCCGGAGGCCAACTGTTGAGCAGTGACACCGCGACTCGGCAGCGTCGCAGCGGTCTCGGGCGGTTCGGCGTCTTCGTCCGCGAGTTGCTCATCGTCGTCGTCGGCGCCTTGTTGGTGTCCTCGCTGCTGCGGGCGTTTGTCGGGCAGATGTTCATCATCCCGTCGGAATCGATGGAGAACACACTGCTGGTCGGTGACCGGGTGGTGGTGCAGAAGATCAGCGACGGGCAGCGTGGCGACGTGATCGTCTTCGAAGACCCCGGCAATTGGCTGGGCTCGGGGGATCGCGCCGATCCGACGCCGGTCGACCGGGTGCTGGAGTTTGTCGGATTCCCGACCGCGAGCAGCCCGGAGCACCTGATCAAGCGGGTGATCGGGACGCCGGGGGACCGGGTGGTGTGCTGCGACATCGAGGGTCGGATCACCGTCAACGGCGACCCGTTGGACGAGACTAGCTACCTCTACACCGATCCCGACGGTGTGCAGGTGGCCCCGTCCGACGTCGCCTTCGACATCACGGTCCCCGCGGAAAGATTGTTCGTGATGGGCGATCACCGCGACCTGAGCGCCGACTCCCGCTGTCACCTGTCCGACCTGTCCCTCGGCGGGCCACCGGGCGCGGTCGCTTTCGTCGGACTCGACAAGGTTGTCGGGCCAGCTTTCGCCATTGCCGCACCGCTCAAGAGAGCTACTGTCCTACACCGACCGGACACTTTCGCCTCGGTGCCGGCGCCGAATGAACCGGCACCGGACCAGGCGGTGATCAAACCGAAGGACGTGACCTGCTGATGGCGCACCTGAGCGTGCGGGTCCGTCGGGACAGCGGCTTGTACGGCTACGAGCGTGCCCTGCGCCGAGTCGGGCTGGCGCCGGTGGCCGGGGCTGACGAGGCCGGTCGAGGCGCCTGCGCGGGACCGCTGGTGGCGGCAGCAGCCATTCTCTCCGACAGCAGATCTCGTCAGATCGGTTTGCTGCGAGACTCCAAGCTGCTGTCCGCGACACAGCGTGAGCGGGCGTACGCCGAGATCACCAAAAAGGCGCTGGCCTGGTCGGTGGTGATCATCGAGCCGGGCGAATGTGATCGTCTCGGCATGCACGTCGCCAACGTCCAAGCTTTGCGCCGGGCCCTGCATCGGCTCGACCAGCGACCCACGTATGTGCTCACCGACGGGTTTGGCGTCGACGGCCTCGGTGTACCCGGTCTCGCTGTGTGGAAGGGAGATCGCGTCGCCGCGTGCGTGGCGGCGGCGTCGATCATCGCCAAGGTGACCAGGGACCAGATCATGTGCGAGCTTGACGAGGTCTACCCCGAGTACGGGTTCAAGATTCACAAGGGCTACTGCACCTCGTCGCATCAAACGCGGCTGGACCGCTACGGTCCATCCGCCACTCACCGGATGCGGTTCGAGAATGTCTCCCGGACGGCTGACGGTCTCGGGCATGATCGCCCGCGCGTGACCACTAGAGTCGAGGCGTCATGAAGAAAGGGCAGGGACCGGTGTGAGTGTGGACGACCTCGAGCAGTACGAGAGCGAACTAGAGTTGCAGCTCTATCGCGAGTACAAGGACGTGGTCGGGATCTTCACCTACGCGGTGGAGACGGAGCGCCGCTTCTATCTCTGCAATGCCGTCGACCTGAAGGTTCGCACCGAGGGTGGTGACGTCTACTACGAGGTGTCGATGGCTGACGCCTGGGTGTGGGACATGTATCGCCCCGCCCGCTTCGTGAAGAACGCCAAGGTGCTCACCTTCCGTGACGTGTCGATCGAGGAGATCGCGCACAGCGACCTCGAAGTGCCGAAGACTCCTTAGGAGCAGCGGGCCCTCTCGCCGGGTGTCCCGCTCGTGGTCGGCGGCAACCGCGCTGTCGGGTTGTCCACAACCCGATGCGACCTGACGCGTTGTCCACAGCTCCGGCCGCGCCCCGGTCGATTTAGCCGAACGTCCCCAGCATGTGGCTGGAGGTGGAGGATGACGCGACGTACGCGACAAGAGATCGGCGCACACGGGGAGGACCTGGCGGTCGCCGAGCTCCGCTGCCAGGGGATGGAGGTGCTGCAGCGGAACTGGCGCTGCCGGTTCGGTGAGATCGACGTGGTCGCCCTCGACTCCAGCGACGGCCGCCGGACGGCGGTGTTCTGTGAGGTCAAGTGCCGCACCGGGCTCGGTTTCGGCGACCCGTTGGAATCGATCACGTACGCCAAGATCAAGCGGCTCCGGCGGTTGGCCGCCGAGTGGCTGAGCCAGCACGAGCTTGTCGTCCACGGGGTCCGGCTGGACGCCATCGGGGTCACTCTGTTCCGCGACCGCGAACCCCTGCTGATCCACGTCACCGGGATCGGTGACGCATGAGTCTCGCGTGCGCGTACGGCGTCGCTCTGGTTGGCCTGGACGGCCGGATCGTGGAGGTTGAGGCACACACCGGACCGGGCCTGCCCCGAACCGTGCTGGTCGGGCTTCCGGACACCTCGCTGTACGAGGCTCGGGATCGCTGCAAGGCGGCCGTGCACAGCAGCGGTCAGTCCTGGCCGAACACACTGCTGACCATCAACCTGTCGCCTGCCACCTTGCCGAAGACCGGCAGCGCCTACGACCTCAGCATCGTCGCGGCCGTGCTGGCGGCCGCCGACGTGATCCCCGAGCGCGAGCTCCGCACCACGGTCCTGATCGGTGAACTCGGCTTGGACGGACGCGTCCGACCGGTGCGCGGCATCCTGCCGGCCACGCTGGCGGCCGCCCAGTGGGGATTTAGACGCGTGGTCGTTCCCTACCGGCAAGCCCCCGAGGCTGAGCTGGTCGAGGGGATCGAGGTCATCGGGGTCGCCTCCCTGGCCCAGCTGATCGCCGTGCTGACCCACCAGCCGGTGCCGGACGCCGAGCCGGTGGAGCTGACCCCGGCCAGCCACGCCATCACCACCGGCGGGGACCTGGACCTGGCCGACGTCGCTGGTCAGCTGGAGGCGAAGTGGGCCCTGGAGGTCGCAGCCGCGGGCCGCCACCACATGCTGATGACCGGCCCGCCCGGAGTGGGAAAGACGATGCTCGCCGCACGATTGCCGAGCTTGCTCCCCGATCTGGGGGTCGCCGAGGCGCTGGAGGTCTCGGCGGTCCACTCACTCGCTGGGTACGACGTAACGAACGGCTTGGTGCAGCGTCCGCCCTACGCCGATCCGCACCACTCGGCGTCGGTGGCCAGCATCGTCGGCGGCGGGCCCGGGCTGGCTCGTCCGGGAGCGGTCTCCTGCGCCCATCGCGGGATCTTGTTTTTGGACGAGGCTCCGGAGTTCCCTGCGAAAGCCCTCGAAGCACTGCGAGTGCCGTTGGAATCCGGGGTGGTCAATCTCCATCGGAGCCACGGAATGACCCGCTATCCCGCGCGTTTCCAGCTGATCATGGCGGCGAATCCGTGCCCGTGCGGCCAATCCGGGACGCCAGGTTCGTCGTGCACTTGCCCGCCGATGGCCGTGCGTCGGTACGGGGCGAAGCTGTCGTCACCGATCCGTGACCGAGTGGACATCGTCCAGCACTTCCGGGTGGTCAAGGGCCACCAGCTGCGGACGGCGCTGGCTCGGGGCGAGGCGAGCGGTGCCGTGGCGACGCGGGTGGCGGAGGCTCGGGAGCGGCAGGCACGGCGTCTGGCCGGGACCGGTTGGCATACCAACAGTGAGGTCACGGGGGCCTATCTGCGTCAGCATCTACCGCTGCCGGACGGGCTGCACCTGCTCGATCGTGCGGCCGAACGTGGGCTGTTGAGCCCGCGGGGGATGGACAAGGCGTGGCGGATCAGCTGGACCATCGCCGATCTGGCCGGCAAAGACCGGCCCGGCGTCGATGAGGTGGGGATCGCGCTCGCCATGCGTCAGGGGGACCAGCTAGGGGCATCTCCAGCAGCCCGGGAGATGTCGTGAGCGCGTTCGATGGTCGCGTGGTGAGGGATCCGACGGTGAAAACCGAGCGGATTCCCGACGACGGCTGCTCTGCACCGACGTCGGAGCGAGCCGTCCGGCTGGCGCTCAGCTGCGTGGTCGAGGGGGGTGAGCCCGCCGTTTCGGAGGTGGCGACGGCGTCTGGGCCGGTGGCGGCCTGGGACCAAGTGGTCGCCGGCCGATTCGGCGATGGACTCGCCGAGCGTGCCAGCCACCTCGACCTCGACCGGGTGCTGGAGCGGGCGGCGCGGAGTCGGGCGCGCTTCGTAGTGCCCGGAGACCAGGAGTGGCCCGAGCGGTTGGGCGATCTGCGGTTTTGCGACGAGGTGCAACGTCGCGGAGGCGTGCCGTTCGGTCTGTGGCTGCGCGGGCCAGCACATCTCGCGCAACTGGCAGAGAGGTCGGTGGCGATCGTCGGGTCGCGGGCGGCGACCCCGTACGGGACAGCGGTGGCCACCGACTTGGCTGCCGAGTTGGCTGAGCATGGCTTCACGGTGATCTCCGGCGGTGCCTATGGCATCGACACCGCGGCTCATCAAGGCGCGTTGGCGGTGACCGGTCCCACCGTGGCAGTCCTCGCCAACGGCGTGGATGTCGGCTATCCCCAGGGCAACGCGAAGCTGTTCGACTGGGTGGCCGAACACGGATTGATCGTCTCCGAGCTGGCGCCGGGAACCCACCCCAGCCGGGTCCGGTTTTTGGCCAGGAACCGGTTGATCGCGGCCCTCGGTCTGGGGACGGTCGTGGTGGAGGCGGCACTGCGATCCGGGGCCCGCAACACCGCGAGCTGGGCGCTGGGCTGCGGTCGGGTGCTGATGGCGGTGCCCGGATCAGTCGAGTCGGCTATGTCGGGCGCCACCCATCTGATGATCAGGAACGGTCAGGCCGTGCTGGTGACCAGCGTGGCCGAGGTGCTGGAGCTGGTGTCGGAGTCCGGGCAGCAACTCATTCCCTTTCAGCAGGGTCCGACCCGCGCGACCGATGACCTGGACCCGGTGCGGTTGGCGGTGTACGAGGCGGTTCCGGCCCGTCGCCGGGTCGGGGCCGGGGAGATCGCCTTGGCCGCCGGGGTGTCGATGCCAACCGCGCTGGCTCAGCTCAGCGCCTTGGAGGTGGCCGGCCTGGTAGTGGTCGACGAGGTCGGCTGGCGCGCGGTCGTCAGCCGATGAGGGCACGAGCTTCCGGTGCGCGAGCGACGATCGTGCCGATCCAGCGATGGGGGCTTTACGCCGGGTCGCCGACGTGTCATCCTGCGTGACGGTCGGCGTCGCCGGCATCAGGCCCCGACTGAACGAGGTAGGCATGGGCACTTTGTTCATCGACGGCCGGTGGCGGGACAGTTCCTCGGGCCAGACCCGGACGATCCGCTGCCCGGCCGACGGCGCCGAGGTCGCAGTTGTGGCCGAGGCGTCGCACGTCGATGTCCGAGCTGCGGTTCAGGCTGCCCGACACGCGTTCGACGTCGGGCCGTGGCCGACCACGCCCACCCCGCAGCGCGCCGCGCTGTTGCGCCGGTTGGCCGATCGCTTGGAGGGCGACTGCGACGAGGTGGCGCGACTGGAGTCGCTGGATACCGGCAAACGGTTCGTCGAGTCGCAGACCGACGTCGAGGACATTGTCGCCGTCTTCCGCCACTTCGCCGACATCGCCGCCGCCGACGCCGGACGGGTGGTGGACACCGGCAACCCGGCGGTCTCGAGCCGCATCGTGCACGAGCCGGTCGGGGTGTGCGCCTTGATCACGCCTTGGAACTATCCCCTGCTGCAGACGTCTTGGAAGGTGGCGCCCGCGCTCGCCGCCGGCAACACGTTCGTGCTCAAGCCGAGCGAGCTGACCCCAAGCACGGCGATCTGGCTGACGGGCGCCCTCGCTGAGGTCGGCTTGCCCGCCGGCGTGGCGAACCTGGTGCTCGGCTGCGGTGCCGAGGCGGGTGCCCCGTTGGTCGAGGACCCGGACGTGGACCTGGTCTCCTTCACCGGTGGCCTGCGGACCGGCAAGACGATCATGGCGGCCGCGGCCGCCACGGTGAAAAGGGTCGCGCTAGAGCTGGGCGGCAAAAACCCCAACATCATCTTCGCCGACGCCGATCTGTCCGCAGCGATCGACAACGCGTTGACCGCGGTCTTCCTGGACTCCGGCCAGGTCTGCTCCGCCGGCGCCCGGTTGTTGGTCGAGCGAAGCATCCACGATGAGGTGGTCGACACCCTGGTCTCCCGAGCCACCCAGATCCGGCTCGGTGGACCGTTCGACCCCGAGGCCGAAACCGGCCCGCTGGTCAGCGCGGCGCACCGGGACAAGGTGGAGGCCTACGTGGCCGACGCGTTGGCCGACGGAGCGGACCTGCGTTGCGGTGGCCGACGTCCCGACGATGCCAGCCTGGACGCCGGGTACTTCTATCTGCCGACCATCCTCGACCAGTGCACGACCGGCATGCGCTGTGTCGGCGAGGAGTCGTTCGGGCCCGTGCTCACCGTCGAGACGTTCGCCGGCAACTCAGCTCAGACGACCGAGGACGCGGCCGTGGCGTTGGCCAACGACACGATCTACGGGCTGGCCGGGGCGGTCTGGAGCGAAAACGCGGGCCGGACCGAACGGGTCGCTGGCCGGCTCCGGCACGGCACGGTGTGGATCAACGACTACCACCCCTACGTTCCGGGTGCGGAGTGGGGCGGATTCAAACAGTCCGGGAACGGCCGCGAGCTCGGTCTGCTGGGCCTGGAGGAGTACCGCGAGACCAAGCACATCTGGCACAACACCCAACCCGCACCCGCGGGGTGGTTCCTCGACCGCAGCCGGTGAGGCATCCCCGCGACCCACGAGCACGAGCACGAGGAGCACGGCATGACCAAGACCTACGACTACGTCATCGTCGGCGGAGGCTCGGCCGGGTCTGCCCTGGGCAACCGCCTGTCGGCCGACCCGCACACGTCGGTGCTGGTGTTGGAGGCTGGCCGCAACGACAGCATCCTCGACCCCTTCATCCACATGCCGGCCGCGCTGCCGTACCCGATCGGAAGCCGGTTCTACGACTGGAGGTACACCTCCGAGCCTGAGCCGCAGATGGGCGGGCGAACCGTCTACCACGCCCGCGGCAAGGTGCTCGGCGGCTCCAGTTCGATCAACGGGATGATCTTCCAGCGGGGCAACCCGATGGATTTCCAGCGCTGGGCCGACGAGCCGGGCATGGCGGCCTGGGACTACGCGCACTGCCTGCCGTACTTCAAGCGGATGGAGACCTGCCTGGCCGGGGCCGATGCCTGGCGAGGTGGTTCCGGCCCGTTGGTGCTGGAGCGAGGCCCAGCCACCACCCCGTTGTTCGGGGCCTTCTTCGAGGCGGTTCAGCAGGCGGGGTTTCCCCTCACCGACGACGTCAACGGCTACCGGCAGGAGGGTTTCGCCAAGTTCGACCGCAACATCCACCGCGGCCGCCGGTTGTCGGCGGCGCGGGCGTATCTGCACCCCGTGGCCCACCGCAAGAACCTCACCATCCAAACCCTGGCTCAGGTCACCGGACTGCGGATGCGGGGCGACCGCTGCGTCGGGGTCGACTACCTGCGCGGGGGCAAGCTCCACCGGACCGTCACCGCGGGAGAGGTGATTCTGTGCGGTGGGGCCTTCAACAGCCCTCAGCTGCTCCAACTCGCCGGAATCGGCGACCCGGACCACCTGGCGTCGGTCGGGGTGCCAACCGCGGTCGAGCTGCCCGGGGTGGGTCGCAACCTGCAAGACCACCTGGAGGTCTACCTGCAGCACGCCAGCATCCAACCGGTGTCGATCGCCCCCTGGTTGGCTCACCGGCACAAGCCCCGGATCGGGGCGGAGTGGCTGTTCGCCCGCCGGGGCGTCGGGGCCTCCAACCACTTCGAGGCGGGTGGGTTCATCCGCAGCAACGACCAGGTGATGTGGCCGAACGTGATGTTCCACTTCCTGCCGATCGCCATCCGCTACGACGGCAGCAAGCCGGCCGAGTCCGACTACGGGATGCACGGCTATCAGGTCCACATCGGCCCGATGTACGCCGACACGCGCGGTCAGGTGCAGATCACCAGCACCGACCCGCTCCAGCACCCGGCTATCGCGTTCAACTACCTGTCCACCGAGACCGATCGGCGCGAGTGGGTCGAGATCGTCCGGGCGGCGCGAACGATTCTGAGCCAGCCGGCCTTCGCCGCTTTCAACGGCGGCGAGATATCCCCCGGATCGTCGGTGGAGACCGATCAGGAGATCCTCAACTGGGTCGCTCGAGACGCCGAGACCGCCCTGCACCCGTCCTGCAGCGCCAAGATGGGCACCGACGACGCCAGCGTGGTCGACCCGGCGACGCTGCGGGTGCACGGAACCCACGGGCTTCGAGTGGTCGACGCCTCGGTCTTCCCCTTCGTCCCCAACGGCAACATCTACGCCCCAGTGATGATGGTGGCTGAGAAGGCCGCCGATCTGATCGCGGGCCACACGCCGCTACCGCCCGTGGAAGTCCCCTGGTACCGCAGCGGCGCCGGACTGCCGCTCTACCCAGCCGGCGATCCGCGCAACGAGGCGTGGAACGTTGTCGCCGAGCCGCCGAGCGCCGCCGGCGCGCGGACTCCGTACGCCCCGGTCGAGTCGGCCACCTCGCAGGAACTGGAGGCATCATGACGCAGCAGCAGGAGGCCCCGGTCGACCCGATCGAGCCCGTCACCCCGCCGGCGCGCACCGGACGGCCCCCGGTGAAATGGCCGGTCTTCATCACCTCCTTCGCCGGCATCCTGGCCGTCACCATCTGGGCGGTGGCCGCCCCGGTCAACGCCGAAGCGGTGATCGGCACCGTGGTCGGCTGGATCACCGTCGGCTTCGGCTGGTTCTACATCCTGCTCGCGACCGTGATCGTCGGTTTCGTGATTTTCCTCGCGGTCTCCCGCTACGGTCGCATCCGGCTCGGACCCGATCATTCCCGTCCGGAATTCTCCACCTTCGCCTGGGCTTCGATGCTGTTCGCGGCGGGCATCGGCACCGACGTGATGTTCTACTCCGTCATCGAGCCCGTCTCCCAGTACATGACGCCGCCGGTCGGGGCCGGCGAGACGGTGGAGGCAGCGCGCGATGCGACGGTGTGGACCCTGTTCCACTACGGGGTGACGGGCTGGAGCATGTACGCCCTGATGGGTATGGCCTTGGGGTACTTCTCCTACCGGCTGAACCAGCCGCTCGCGGTCCGATCCGCGCTGCGGCCGGTGTTCGGCACCAAGGTCAACGGAGCTCTTGGACACGCGGTCGACACCGCGGCCGTGCTCGGCACCATCTTCGGGGTGGCGACCAGCCTGGGCATCGGGGTGGTCTTCCTCAACGTCGGGCTCAACGTGATCTTCGGCGTACCGGTCGGTGTAGCTGCCCAGAGCGCGCTGGCCATCCTCGCCGTGGCGGTCGCGGCCATCTCGGCCACCACCGGCGTGGACAAGGGCATCCGCTTCCTCTCCCAGCTGAACGTGATTCTGGCCCTGGTCCTGGCTGGTTGGGTGTTGGTCACCGGCAAGACCTCGTTCCTGCTCAACGCGATCGTGATGAACGTGGGCGACTTCGTCGAGACCTTTCTCGACCGGACGCTGCAGACCTTCGCCTACACCGACACGCTGGAGTGGATGTCGCTGTGGACCCTGTTCTTCTGGGCCTGGTGGGTGGCGTGGGCATCGTTCGTGGGACTGTTTCTCGCCCGGATCTCTCGCGGTCGCACAATCCGCCAGTTCGTGCTCGGCACCATGGTCATCCCGTTCAGCTACATCGTGATGTGGGTGTCGATCTTCGGCAACGCCGCCATCGAGCGGGTCCGCAGCGGGGACGCCTCCTTCGCCGAAGCGGCGGTCGAATTCGACGGACGTGGCTTCTACGACTTACTGCAGTCCTATCCGCTGCCGGGCATCGTGGTGTTCGTGTCGGTGCTGGTAGGCCTGCTGTTCTACGTCACCTCGGCCGATTCCGGAGCGCTGGTGATGGGCAACCTGTGCTCCAAGCTGCGCGACGTACAGGAGGATTGCGCGCCCTGGCAGCGCATCGTGTGGGCGAGCGCGACCGGCTTCCTCACCGTCGCCATGCTCCTCGTCGGCGGCATCCTGGCGCTGCAGTACGCCACCATCATCATGGGTCTGCCGTTCGCGTTCGTGCTGGTTCTGGTCATGTTCGGGTTGTTCAAGTCCCTGCGGCGGGAAGGCCGTCGGGCCGAGACCGGCAGTCGATCGCTGTCCACGGTGTTGTCCGCTCGGGCGCCTGAGTCCCACGACGCCCGCGGCACCTGGCGGGTGCGGTTGGCCCGAGCCACCAACTTCGTCACCCGGGAAGCCGCCACCGATTACCTGCACAGGGTCGTGGAACCGGCCTTGCAAGAGGTGGCCGAGGAACTCTGCGACCGCGAGGTAGCGACGTCGGTTACCGCCATGACCGATCAGGAAACCTTCGTCGAGCTGCGGACCACGGATACCGAGAATCCGTTCCTCTACCGGGTTCAGGTCAAGATCTCGCCGGTGCCGACCTACGGTGGCCGGATGATCGGGGACCGAGATACCTACGCCCGGCTCGAGGTGCACCTGGTGGGCGGCGGTCAGGACTACGACGTGATGGGCTATACCGCCAACCAGGTGATCCACGACTGCCTCGACCAGTACGAACGCCACCTGGAGTTCCTACGCGGCGAGTGAGTCGCGTTAGGGAGCAGTGACACTCAGCGGGATTTTCGCAGGAACTCCTTCAGCAGCGGCCCCGCGGTCTTCGACCCGGACTGACCGTCGTTCACGAACACCGCGACGGCGAGGTCGCCTTGGGCGGCGATCATCCAGGCGTGCGTCTTCAGCGGCTTGGCGTTCCCGTATTCGGCCGTGCCGGTCTTGGCGATCACGCCCGGACCGGGCAGGTCGGCCAGGCTGCGGCCGCTGCCGTCGGTGACCACCGACCGCATCAACGACGTCAGGGCCTTGGCCTCCTGCTTGGTCAGCGGCTGCGCTGTCGCCTTGGCCGTCTGGTCGGAGACCAGGACGGGGACGATGGTTCGCTCTGCACTCACCGACGCGACGACCGAGGCCATCGCCATCGGAGAGGCGAGCACGGTGCCTTGTCCGATCATGGCCGCTGCGCCGCCGGTACCTGACGCGTCGTCGGGGACCTCACCGAAGTACGAACCGAACCCGGTGTCATAGTCGACGCCCATGCCCAAGGAGGCTGCCGCCTCCGCCAGGTCGCCGTCGTCCAGCTTGGTCCGGGCGCCGATGAACGCGGTGTTGCAGGACTGCGCGAGTGCGGTGCGCAGGGTGATGGTCCCCAGCGAGCTGCTCGGGTAGTCGCTGTAGTTGGTGAAACGTCGGCCGTCGACGGTGAGGAATTTCGGGCATCTCACTTTCGAGGACGGGGTCAGGCCGACGCGCAGCAGCGCCAGCGCTGAAGCGACCTTGAAGGTCGATCCCGGGGCCGCCTGTCCGATGGTCGCGAGATTCTGGTTGGCGTTTCCCGGACCGTTGGCCGCCGCCGCGATGGCACCGGTGGACGGCCTGATCGCCACCAGCGCGCTGGCCGGCCCGGTGTCGGCCAGGGTCTCCTCGGCCAGCTCCTGCAGGAACACGTTGAGGGTGAGGTGGAGATCCTGGCCGGCGGTCGGTTCGGCGGAGAACACCGTCACCGCCGGGGCGGGCGACGGGGTCGAGCCCAGGCTGGGACTGGGCGTCGGGCCAGGCGAGAGCGAGCCGGGTCCCGACGACGCCGCAGGGCCCGCACTGAGTGGCAGCAGCCGGACCTGAGCGCCGGGGGTTCCCCGCAGGGAACGGTCGTACCGCTGCTGCAGACCCGACAACCCGACCTGATCGCCAGCCACGATCGTCCCGTCGGAGTCCTCGACGATCTCCTTGGTGGCCTCGCCGACGGTGCCCAGGATCGGCCGGGCGAAGTCCCGCGTCGGCGCCAGCATCTGCTCGCCCTGAATGGGTAAGGCGCCCGAGATCGCGAGCACCTGGGAGTTGGCCGGGCGGTCTTCGTCGTCGGCCCGCAGGGTGATCGCCTCGACGAAGGCGTCCTCGCCGGCTCCGGCGACCAATGCGGCGTACGTCTTCGGTTTGATGCCGACCAGCTTCGCCAGCTTGATCGCCGACGCCTCGGCCGCCTGACCCTGGACCGCGGTCTTGTCGATCCCGATTCGCACTACCGGTCGGTCGGTGACGATAGCGTCGTCGTCGGCGCCCAGCACTTCGCCACGGTCGGCGGCCAAGCGCCGCTGACTGAGCCGGTTGGAACCGTTGAGCCGCGGGTGCAGCACCGAGGCCTGCCAAGCAGTCTTCCAGCGCCCGCTGTCGTTCTGCAGCTGGGCGGTGCTGGAGTACGTCCACTTCTCACCGACACCAGGAAAGGTCCAGGTCAGGTTCAGTGTGGCGCGAGCGCCGGAGCCCTGTCGGTCGATCTTGACGACGTGCACTGTGGGCGTCAGCGGCCCCATCCCCCGCGCCAGGGTCTGGAAGGCGGCGTTCACCTCTGTGGATGGGGCGGCGACGAATTCGACCCCGGTCAGATCCTTCTTCCTCAGACCAGCCGCGAGCTCGGTCGCCGCCCGCTCGGGATCGTCGGACTGGGGCCTGGGCAGTACGCCACCGGTGCAGCCCGCGACCAGGAGCAGGGTGAGCGCCACCGCACCCAACGACGACCGACGGCCGACGTGGCGCCGGCGCTGGATGGAGCCAAACATCGCCGCCATCCTGCCATCGCCGCGGCGCCGGACGAAGGGGAGTCTCGGTCTCGCGTGTCAACCCTTGTCAGGGCGGCCTCACTCCCCTTGGATGAGGGGGTGAGACGCGAACAGCTCGAGACCCCGCTGGGCAGCGGGATCGACCGCGGCATGACCATCGTCAGCTACGGGCACTATGGCCGACCGGTGCTGGTCTTCCCGCCCGAGGCAGGTCGGGCCTGGGACTTCGAGAACAACGGGATGGTGGCAGCAGTCGCCGATCTGATCGACGACGGGCGGGTGAAGCTTTACTGCGTCGACGCGCTCGACACCGACAGCTGGGCGAACCAGAGTCTGCCGATCGAGCAGCGGGCGCTACGGCACGAGGTGTACACCCGATGGCTGACCCACACTGTGGTGCCGCACATTCACGACGACACCACGCCGGGCGCGGAGCTGATCACCACCGGCTGCGGCATGGGCGCCTACCACGCGGTGCATTTCGCCTTCCAGCGAGCCGACCTCGCGCCGATGGCTATCGGCCTGTCTGGCAACTACGACGCGACGAGCTGGCACTCCTGGGGAGAGCGGGGTGAGGCGACGTACTTCGCCAATCCGGTCGACTACGTGCCCAACCTGCACGGCGACCACTTGGAGTGGTTACGTCAGCAACTCTCGATCCTGCTGGTCGTTGGCCAGGGCGCCTGGGAGACCCATCCGACCGGTTCACTACCCTCAACCGTACGGTTTGCTCAGATGCTGCAAGAGAAGGGGATCCGTTGCGAGTTGGATCTGTGGGGGTATGAGGTGAGCCACGACTGGGAGTGGTGGCAGAAGCAGCTCGCGCACCATCTGCCCCGGTTCTGCTGATCACGACCGTGTTCGATCAAGAGAGTTCGTTGAGGGAGAGGGAGTTTCGGTGTCCGAAAACCGCCATCTGATCGGTCTGTTGCTAGGTGCGGAGGAGGACTGGCCGCGCGCCTTCGAGGCCATCGCCCAACGCGTCGGAGTCTTCTCCTACGGCGGCGCCTCGCACGCGTTGGAGACCGAGCGGGTGCGAATCTCCCCGTTCAATCTTCGGGACAAGGCGCGTCACACCCTGGTCATCGACCGACTCGCCTACTGGTACTACCACCCGCGCGAGTGGCTCAAGAAGGTGGCGTTGATGGACGACGTCTACCTGCTGAACTCTCCATTCACGTTCCAGTCGATGGAGAAGCACTCGGCCTACTGCGCGCTGATGCGACTCGGGATGAACATCCCCGACACGGTGCTGGTGCCCCACAAGAACCCGATCGACAACACCCGCTGGGCCTACACCGCGAGCAACTACAACGACAACTTCGATCTGCCGAGTCTGGCCGCCCAGATGGGCTACCCCTTGTTCATGAAGCCGTTCGACGGCGGGGGTTGGCGCGGGGTATCGCGGATCAAGGACGAGACGGCGCTGATGGCCGCCTACGACCAGTCCGGCGAGATGCTGATGCATCTGCAGAAGTCGGTGGAACCCTACGACGTGTTCGCCCGGGCGCTGACCATCGGTCCGGAGACTATGGTGATGCACTTCCGACCCGACGAGCCGATGCACGACCGGTACGCGGTCAGCCACGACTTCCTGTCGCCCAGTGCGGGCCAGGAGGCCATCACCATCGCCCAGACGGTAAATGCCTTCTTCCGCTGGGAGTTCAACTCCTGCGAGATGCTTGTGCAGGGCGACACCGTGCTACCGATCGATTACGCCAACGCGTGCCCCGATGTGGCCGTCACCTCTTTGCACTACTACTTCCCGTGGGCGATGCGGTCGCTGGTGAAGTGGAGCGCGTTCTGCGCGGCCACCGGGCGGCGGGCCAGGCTCCAGGTCGACACCGACCCGTGGTTCGCGATCGCCGACGACCCTGACCTGGACTACGGGGCGAAGCTGCGGCACTACCAGCGGCTGGCCAACGAGCACTTCGATACCGACCGCTACCGCGAGTTCTGCGACGCGGCGCTGCCTGACATCGACGACATGGTGCTGGAGTGGGTGTCCTCACCGCACTTCGATCAGATGCTCCTCGACACCGTCAAGGCCACCTACCCCGAACACGAACAGGAGCGATTCATCGGGCATTTCCGAGGACTGGTCGGGCTCTGGGTCGGGGACGAGACGGCGCGACTGGCGCCTTAGCTCGGTGGCTGGCTACCTCGGGGTCCGCAGGTCGGCGTAGGACGGGTGCCGCTGAATGAATTCCGCGGTGAACGGACAGCGGGGGAGCACCCGCAAACCGCGACTGCGGGCGTCGTCCAAGGCTGCTTGGGTGATCTGGGCGGCTAAGCCGTTGCCCCGCCATCGGGACTCCGTGCCGGTGTGGATGACGATCATGGTGTCATCGCGAAGCACGTAGTCGACCAGACTGACCAGCTCACCCTCACGCCGTCCCTCATACCGTGAGCGTTCGTCGTTCCGGGTCACCTCCAGCTTCTGGCTTCTCATGAGGCGAGCCTACGCCCGCGAGCGACGACGACAGATGTGCCGCAGTGGCGTCTGGAGGCGGGGCTCTGTCCCGGTATGACCCGTCCTGAGGCAGCAGAAGACCCGGGGATAAGTTCAAGCCATCGCTCCCCACTCGCGAGCGTCTCTGCTCATGTCCGAGAGGCTTGGCTGATGACCGAGTTCGCACCCGACCACCGGATCGAGATCGCCACCAGCGACGGCTTGATGCCGGCTCAGCTGTGGCTTCCACCGGCGGAGACCGGAGCCGCGGTGGTGTTGTTCCAGGAGATCTTCGGCGTCGGCCGCTACATCCGTGCCCGATGCGCCGACCTGGCCGCTCTCGGCTACGTGGTGCTGGCCCCAGAGATCTACTGGCGGCTCTCGGCGGTCGCGGTCGACGAGGACGCCGAGGACGCGCTCCAGCAAGGGGTAGCGCTGGCCGGTCGACTTGACTGGGAGCGGGCGGTCACCGACGGCGTGGCCGCGGTCCGACACGCTCGGGGACTGATCGAGGTTACCGGCGACGTCGGCGCCCTCGGCTTCTGCTTCGGTGGCGGCCTGGCCTTCAACGTGGCCGCTGTCGAGCACGTCGACGCCCTGGTCAGCTACTACGGTTCAGCTCTGCCCCAGCTCTGTCGGCTCGCCTTGAGGGTCGACGCGCCGAGCCTGCATCATTTCGGCGACGCCGACACCTATTTGCCGATGGATACGGTCCGGACGGTCGAGTCAGCGGTGACCACGCAGCCGGCGGTGACGGTGGAGATTCATCCTGGGGCAGGTCACGCCTTCGACAATCCGGCTCCGATGTTCCATCACGCCGCCGCGTCGTCGGCGGCGTGGGCGAGCACCGTCCGGTTCCTCGCCGAGCACCTCCGCAGCCGAGCGCAGTACGCTGCCCAGTGAGGCGATGCAGATGGCTGAGCTGATCGACACCGACGAGGGCGGCTCGACAGCGACGGTGGGCGGGAGCGGTGGAGCAAAGTCCGCGGCTGTCCGTGCGGTGGCGCCGTCGATCTTGATCACCGTACGCGGGGCGAGGCCCAATCTCCGACCGGCGGAGCGGCGCGTCGCCGAGTTGGTGCTGGCCGATCCGGCCGGGGTCTCGGAGAGTTCTATCACCTCGGTTGCCCGTCGTTGTCACACCTCCGAGACCACTGTGCTGCGATTTTGTCGGACGATCGGACTGGCTGGCTATCCCGAACTGAGGATCGCCCTGGCCCGCGCTGCGCTCTGGGAGGAGACGGGGCAGAGCCCGGGTCACCCCACCACAGGTCAGATCGATCCAGGTGACTCTCTGGCCGACGTGGTCGCCAAGGTCACTTACGCCGACGAGCGCGCGATCGCCGATACTGCGTCGACCCTCGACCTGGCAGCGCTGGAGCGGGCCATCGAGGCAATCTGTGCGGCCCGTCGGACCGACATCTACGGCATCGCCGCCAGCGGCCTGGTCGCGGCGGACCTGCACCAGAAGCTGCACCGGATCGGCCGGGTCTCCTTCGTCTGGTCCGATCAGCACCTGGCCCTCACCTCGGCCGCCGTGCTCGACGCCGTGGACGTCGCGGTTGGGATCTCGCACACCGGCACGACGGTCGACACTGTCGACCCGCTCCGGGTGGCCGGCTCTCGGGGCGCGACCACGGTCGCGATCACCAACTTCGCCGGTTCGCCGATCGCCCAGAGCGCTGATCTGGTGCTCACCACGGCCTCGCGCGAAACCACCTTCCGCACCGGGGCCATGTCCAGTCGAATCGCGCAGCTCGCGGTGGTGGACTGCCTGTTCGCCGGTGTGGCGCAGCGCTCCTACGATCAGGCGATCGCCGCGCTGGAGGCGACGCATGCCGTGGTCCGCGGTCGGCACGACAAGCGCGTGCCCGCCAGATCAGCTGACGCCGCCTTCGACCGCTCGGCGCAACCTCAGATCGGTCCCGCTCTGGCACAGTGAGCGGGTGCCCGCGCCGACCGATCCGCTCGAGCGGAGTGGGCACGTTCGCGATCCCCATCCCGGCCGCACGATCGTGGTGCTGAGCCTGCTGTCCATGTTCGGACCGATCTCGTTGGACCTCTATCTGCCGTCGCTGCCCGAACTCTCCACCGAGCTCCAGGCCAGTGTCTCCGGCGCGCAGTTGACCATCACCGCCTGCCTGCTGGGGCTGGCCGCCGGACAGCTCGTCGCCGGCCCGCTGTCCGACCAGTTCGGTCGGCGACGACCGCTGCTGATCGGTCTCGTCTGCTATCTGTTGACCTCGCTGGCCTGTGCGTTCGCTCCCACGATCGAGGTGCTGATCGTGTTCCGGCTGCTCCAGGGGCTGTCCGGAGCGGCCGGGCTGGTGATCGCTCGCGCGGTAGCCCGCGATCTGTACGACGGTGCTGCGTTGCTGATCTTCTTCTCCCGCCTGGTTTTGGTCTCCGGGTTGGCGCCGGTGATCGCGCCGCTGGTGGGTGGACAGCTGGCCCGGGTGATGGATTGGCGCGGCATCTTCACGGTGCTGGCTGGTTTCGGCCTGGTGCTCGTGCTGGCCGGAGCGGTGGGCGTACCGGAGTCGTTGCCGGTCGAACGCCGAAGCGCGGGCGGACTGGGCGAGAATCTCGCCGGGTTCCGTGAGCTGTTCGCCGATCGGCTGTTTCTTGGTGCTGCCCTGGCTTCTGGGCTGGTCGGCGCGACCATGTTCGCCTACATCGCCGGTTCACCGTTCGTGCTGCAACGGATCTACCAGATGTCACCGCAGGGGTTCTCCTACGTGTTCGGTGTCAACGCCTTGGGCATCATGCTGCTGTCGCAGGTGGGCGTATGGCTGGCGCGGAGCTGGACGGCGGTGCAGGTTCTGGGCCTCGGGCTGGGGATGAATCTGCTCGGTTCGGTTGGGGTGCTGCTCTCGGTGACGAGCGGAGCAGGTCTGGTGCCGCTGCTGGTCTCGCTGTGGGTGATGGTGAGTCCGGTCGGTCTGGTGTTCCCGACGGCGACCACGATCGCGCTCGCCGACTATCCGCACCAGGCCGGACGGGCGTCCTCGTTGCTCGGTCTCGGTCAGTACATCGCCGGTGCCGCGGCGGCCCCGCTGGTCGGCCTGGCTGGTGAGCACACCGCCGTACCGCTGGCTGTGGTGACGGTCGGATCCAGCCTGCTGGCCGGTGTGGTTTGCTGGACGCTGGTGGTGCGGACACTTCGTGGCCGCGAGACCACGACTTGACGTTCTCGAACAAAAGTTCGAATATGGAGAGGTGGCTGCCACTCCGACCATCGCCGACCTGCGTCAGCGGGTGCAGCGAATGCAGGGAGCCGCGGTCTCTCGTTTGTTGCCGGTGCTGCCGGGTCTGGGTCAGCTCATCGACCTGCAGACCGGGATGGTCTGCTGCCTAGACAGCCCAGGGCTGGCCATGTCGCTGATGGCCGGTCCGTCCCAGGCCGGCGAGTGGACCGCGGTGGTCGGGGTGCCCGAGTTCGGCTTCGACGCTGCCTTCGCCTTCGGGGTCGACCTCGGTCGCTGCGTCGTGGTGCCGGAGCCGGGTGAGCACTGGCTGAGCGTGACCGCTGGCCTGGTCGAGGTCGCCACGTTGGTGCTGATCCGCCCTCCTGCGCCGGTCAACGAGCAGCAGGCTGCTCGGATGATCGCCCGGTTGCGGCAGAAGGATGCCGCGCTCTTGGTCGACTGCGCCCAGCTGGGTGATCGTGCGTGGCCGCGTCCGCAGCGACGGTTGAGCGTGATCGACAACCAGTGGTCCGGGCTGGGACGAGGTCACGGCCATCTGCAGGGCCGTCGGGTGAGGGTGCGATCTCGTGGCGGTGGGGTGCCGGACCGGACCGTCGACCTGTGGCTGCCCGATCAGCACCTCGAAGTCCGCCTGGATTACACCGGAGGAGGGGATCACACCGGAGGAGGGGATTACACCGGAGGACGGGATCACGCCGGAGTTGATGCCTTCGATGGGCAGGTGGCCGGGTGAGCGTGCTGGATACAGCGGCCGGCTTGTCAGACTCCGGCTTGTCAGACTCTGGCTTGTCAGACTCTGGGGCGGCCAGAGCGACCACAGGTGCTGACAAGTCCGTACTCCAAGCCGCGACCGCGCCACGAGTGATGGTCGTCTGGTGTCCGGACTGGCCGGTGGTCGCGGCGGTCGCGGCCGAGGAACTGTCGATCGACGACCCGGTCGCCGTGGTGGCCGCCAACGAAGTGTTGGCCTGCTCAGCGCGCGCTCGACTCGACGGGGTGCGTCGGGGGATGCGCCGTCGGGACGCGGTCGCCCGTTGTCCCGAGCTGGTGTGCGTCGAGGCCAACGAAGCACGCGATCTGCGCGCCTTCGAACTGGTGCTGTCCGGTCTGGAGCAACTGGTGGCCACCGTCACCCCGATCCGGGCCGGGATCTGCGCCGTGCCGGTGCCCAGCCGGTTCTACGGCGGTGAGCCTCAGGCGGCGGCGGTGATCGCGGAGATGCTCGTGGAGTACGGGGTGTGGGACTGCCGGGTCGGCATCGCCGACGGTCTGTTCGCTGCTGAGCAGGCCGCTCGACGCCCCGACGCGCAGAGCTGGTTCCTGGTGTCACCGAACGGTTCAGCCCGGTTTCTGGCCGACCTGGAGATCGGGGCGTTGGAGGACGCCGAGCTGGTCAGCTTGTTGCGTCGGTTGGGCATCCGGCGGCTGGGGGAGTTCGCGGCTCTGTCGTCTCGGGATGTGTCCACCCGGTTCGGTCGGCCCGGCACCTGGCTGCACCGGCTCTGCCGGGGCGAGGACTTCCGGGTGGCGGCCGGACGTCGGCCCCCGATCGAGTTGACCCAGCGGGTGGCGTTTGAGCCACCGCTGGAGACCGTCGAGCCAATCGTCTTCAGTACTCGCCAGACCGCCGATCGATTCGTGGCCGAGCTGGCCCGCCACGGTTTGGTCGCCACCTCGGTGACGATCGAGGTGCACGGCGACCGCGGCTGGCGCGGAGTGCGGACCTGGGGGCACCCACGCTGGTTCGGCTCCGCCGATCTGGTGGACCGGGTCTACTGGCAGCTCCAGGCTGATCCGGCCCCCGAGCCGGTGGGTGAGGTGCGTCTGGTGCCGGAGGCGGTGGAGTCACTCGGCGACCACGGCGACGGCCTGTGGGGTAGCGCCACTGACGATCAAGTCGAGCGTGGAGTGGCTCGGTTGCAGGGGATGCTCGGTCCCGAAGCGGTGATCGCGCCGACGGTGCAGGGTGGTCGCGGCGCCGTCCAGCGGCAGACCGCGGTGCCGTGGGGAGAGCGAGCGGATGGCCTACGGCCCCGGTCGTTGCCCTGGCCGGGCAGCATTCCACCGCCGGCGCCGACTCGGGTCTTTCCTCGACCACGACCGGCGGTGGTGCTTGGACACGACGATCGTCCGGTCGCGGTGTCGGACCGCGGACTGGTGGTCGGGGAGCCCACCCGATTCCGACCTGATCCGACCGGAACACTGCTGGGAGTGCAGGCCTGGGCGGGCCCTTGGCCGATCGACGAGCTGTGGTGGGATCCGGACGGGGCACGTCAGGTCGCCCGGTTCCAGCTGGTCGGCGTGGACGGCAGCGCCTGGCTGCTGTTGGTGGAACAGGGACAGTGGTGGACCGAGGCGAGATATGACTAGCCATGGGATGGAGTAACCCGCCGATTCCGTGGGCGGAGCTGGAGGCGCGGCTGTCCGGTCGGGTCAGCTCAGATGATCCGCTGGACCGCAACGGAGATCCGGTCCCGCCCTGGAGTCGTCGTCGGCAAAAGGTCGACATGATGGTCGCTCCACCGACGACCGCCGTGGTGCCGTACGCGGAGCTGCACTGTCACAGCAACTTCAGCTTTCTCGACGGAGCCTCCGACCCCGAGGACCTGATCGCCGAAGCGGTGCGGCTTGGTCTGACCGCCTTGGCCATCACCGACCACGACGGTCTCTATGCCGTCGCCCGATTCGCCGAGGCGGCGCAGGGTTATGACTTGCGGACGATCTACGGCGCTGAGCTGTCGCTGAGTCTGCGGACCCCACAAAACGGGATCGCCGACCCCGAGGGCGCCCACCTGCTGGTGCTGGCCCGCGGGGTCGAGGGCTATCACCGGCTGGCCGCGGCGATCACCGACGCGCAACTGCGCGGGGACGAGAAGGGCCGTCCGCTCTACGAACTCGACGAGCTGGCCGGACAGGCCGGGGGTCACTGGTCGGTCCTGACTGGTTGCCGGAAGGGCAGCGTACGACAGGCGTTGACGACCGGAGGACTGGCCGCGGCGTCGGCGGAGCTGGATCGGCTGACCGCGCTGTTCGGCCCCGAAAGGGTCGTGGTCGAGCTCGTCGATCATGGTCGGCCGGACGACACGGCCATCAACGACCGGTTGGTCGAGCTGGCTCGGATGCACGCCCTGCCCATAGTGGCCACCAACGCGGTGCACTACGCCCAGCCGAGGCAGTATCGGCTGGCCAGTGCCATGGCCGCCGTCCGGGCTCGTCGCAGCCTGGCTGAGATGGACGGCTGGCTGCCCGTGCCGGGAGCGCACCTGCGCTCCGGGGAGGAGATGACTCGGATCTTCGCTCGCTATCCGGCAGTGGTGGAACAGACTCTGGTCGTCGCCGACGACTGCGCGTTCGATCTGCGACTGGCTAAACCGCGACTGCCCAAACTGACGCCGCCGCCGGAGCACCGAACCCTCGACGGCTGGCTGCGGCACCTGTGCTGGCAGGGCGTGGCCGAGCTCTATCCCGACCGCCGCGCCGAAGCCGCCGCCCGGCTGGAGCGTGAGCTGGCGGTGATCGAGAGGAAGGACTTCGGAGGCTACTTCTTGATCGTGCATGACATGGTCGCCTTCGCCCGGGACCGAGGGATCCTCTGCCAGGGTCGAGGATCGGCAGCGAACTCGGTGGTCTGCTATGTGCTGCACATCACCGCGGTCGACCCGATCCGGTACGGGCTGCCATTCGAGCGGTTCTTGTCCGCGACCCGCGACGAGGAGCCCGATATCGACGTCGACTTCGACTCCGACCGGCGGGAGGAGGTGATCCAGGAGGTCTATCGCCGCTACGGTCGGCACAACGCCGCCCAGGTGGCCAACGTGATCAGTTATCGGCCCAAGTCAGCGGTCCGGGACATGGCCAAGGCACTCGGGCACTCCACCGGTCAGCAGGATGCCTGGTCCAAGCAGATCGACTCTTGGAGCGCCATCCCAGGCTCCAACGGCGAGCTGGGTCATGACATCCCCGCTCCGGTCGTCGAGTTGGCCGACCAACTGCTGGGGGCGCCGCGGCACCTCGGCATCCACGCTTGCGGGATGGTGCTGACCGAGCGGCCGGTGGGGGAGGTGTGCCCCATCGAGCGCGGCCGGATGGACGCCCGCACCGTGCTGCAGTGGGACAAGGACAGCTGTGCGTGGATGGGGCTGGTCAAGTTCGATTTCCTCGGTCTGGGCATCCTCAGCGCGATGCGGCACACCCTGGACCTGGTCGCCGGCCGGCTGGGGGAGCGGTGGACGCTGCAGTCGTTGCCGAAGGAAGAGCCGGGGGTTTACGACATGCTCTGTCGCGCCGACTCCATCGGGGTGTTTCAGGTAGAGAGCAGGGCTCAGATCGGCACTTTGCCCCGGCTGCAGCCGCGGAAGTTCTACGACCTGGCGATCGAGATCGCTTTGATCCGACCCGGCCCGATCCAGGGCGGGGCGGTGCACCCCTACATCCGTCGGGCTACCGGCCGGGAGGAGGTCACCTACCTGCACGAAGCGCTCGAGCCGGTGTTGGAGCGGACACTGGGGGTGCCGCTGTTCCAGGAGCAGTTGATGCAGATCGCGGTCGCGGTCGGCGGCTGCACCGGAGACGACGCCGACCTGCTGCGCCGGGCGATGGGTTCCAAACGCGGAGTGGAGAAGATCGAGCGACTGAAGGAGAAGCTGTACGCCGGGATGGCCGAGCACGGCATCACCGAGCAGGTGGCCGACGAGATCTATGCCCGGATCCAGGCCTTCGCCAGCTTCGGCTTCGCCGAGAGTCACGCGATCAGCTTCGCCTTGCTCGTCTACGCCAGTTCCTGGTTGAAGCTGCACTACCCCGGCGCGTTCCTGGCTGGGTTGCTGCGAGCCCAGCCGATGGGCTTCTACTCCCCTCAGTCGCTAGTCGCCGATGCCCGGAGGCACGGAGTGGAGGTGCGGCGACCAGACATCGTCTGCTCCGGGGTCGACGCCGATCTGGAGCCGTTGAGTCGAGTCGCATCCGACCGGGTGCGGCCTGGTGGGATGGACACGTGTCTGGCCGCCGACCAGCCGGCGATTGGCCGGTTTCGCCGGGACGCGCCGGACGAGAGCGAAGCGCATCGGCGAGACGACGCGACGGCCGTACGGCTCGGTCTCACGTCGGTGAACGGGATCGGTCGGACGCTGGCCGAGAAGATCGTGACCGAGCGGGAGCGGGCACCGTACACCGGGATGAACGACGTGGTCCGCCGGGCCGGGCTGACCGTCGCCCAAACCGAGGCGCTGGCCACCGCCGGAGCGTTCGACGACTTCGGTCTCAGCCGGCGGCAGGCACTGTGGAACGCCGGGTACGCCGACTCCGCCGACACCCTGCCCGGCACCGCGATCGACGCTGCTCCTCCAGAGCTGCCGGGGATGAGTGCGGCCGAACTCACCTTGGCCGACCTGTGGGCGACCAAGATTTCGCCGGGGGAGCACCCGATCTCCCACCTGCGGGCGGCGCTGGACAGCCACGGCATCCGGCCGGTCGGCTCACTTGCGGCCGCGGATGACACCCGCCGCCTGCGGGTGGCCGGACTGGTCACCCACCGACAGCGACCAGGCACCGCCGGGGGGGTCACTTTCCTCAACCTGGAGGATGAGACCGGGATGCTCAACGTGGTCTGCTCCGAGCCGATGTGGAAGCGCTACCGGCGGATCGGCCGGCAAATCTCCGGCCTGGTGATTCGAGGCCGAGTCGAGTGCGCCGACGGGGTCATCAACCTGGTCGCCGACCGCCTCGACGCGTTGACCACGGTGCTGCCTCAGGCCGCGGGAACCCTCGGCCGCCACTCCTCACGCGACTTCCGCTGAACTGCGACGCAGGTCCCGATCACCGTCCTGGATCAGGGTGTTGAGGGTGACGACCGCGGCCCGGGTCTTCCGGCGACGACAGAGCCGACCAGACCCCGCATCAACGCTCGGCAGCCCCCGCGATGAACTCCTCGACCGCCTCGTACGCCTCCGAATCCGAATACTGCTGAGGTGGTGACTTCATAAAGTAGGACGAGGCTGACAGCAACGGTCCGCCGATCCCACGATCAAGGGCGATCTTGGTGGCCCGGATCGCGTCGATGATCACCCCGGCGGAGTTCGGGGAGTCCCAGACCTCCAGCTTGTACTCCAGACTCAGCGGAACATCACCGAAAGCTCTGCCCTCCAGGCGGACGTAGGCGATCTTGCGGTCCTCCAGCCACGGCACATGATCGGACGGGCCGATGTGGACGTCCGCCTTCTTCATCTCGTGGGGGATCTGGGAGGTCACCGACTGGGTCTTGGAAACCTTCTTTGACTCCAGTCGGCTTCGCTCCAGCATGTTCATGAAGTCCATGTTGCCGCCGACGTTGAGCTGGTAGGTCCGCAGCAGTTCCACGCCACGGTCTTCGAACAACTTGGCCAGCATTCGGTGGGTGATGGTGGCCCCGACCTGGGACTTGATGTCGTCACCGACGATCGGCACACCAGCCTTGGTGAACTTCGCCGCCCACTCCGGATC
>JAKDLH010000196.1 GCA_030452945.1 Microlunatus sp.
GCCGAACCGGCCGCCCCAGCCAGTACCGAACGCCGGCCAATGCGACGCGACTCCGCATCGACGAATTCGCCAAACCCACGCGGAACGCGCATCTGCTCGGTCCTCTCCACCAGCCGAATCTCCGCAGGCATCTACTGCCGTTGACCGCAAACTACGCCATAGCCCTCGCCAGACTGCGTCCAGTAGGGTCCGCCCCACGCGACTTTGGCGCCGTCGTGCGAGGACTGGACCGCGGTCTCGCGGTCCTGGTCTCACACCAGCGACCAACCCAGTGCCTCAGCCCAGAAGAGACCAACCTGCGGGGTGCCGTCGCCGGTCGCGGCGTGCACGCCGCCACGCGCCGCCCTGATACCTCAGCGATGAGAGGCCTCAAGCTAGTAGCGTGTCTCTACTAGAACAACCGCTCGCTCGCGTCGTCGGTCCCGCGCAGCACGTCGTAGTCGACGGTCAGACAGGAGATGCCGCGGTCGCCGGCCAGCACCTTGGCCTGTGGCTTAATCTGCTGGGCAGCGAACAGGCCGGCGACCCGGCCCAGCAGGGGATCGCGGTTCAGCAACTCCAGATAGCGGGTGAGCTGCTCGATTCCGTCGATCTCGCCGCGTCGCTTGACCTCCACGGCGACGTAGCCGCCGGCGGCGTCCCGGCACAGCAGATCGACGGGACCGATCGCGGTCGGGTACTCCCTTCGGACCAGCGTCCAGCCCGCGCCGAGGGATTCCGGGTGAGCGGCGAGCAACGCCTGCAAGTGCGCCTCCACGCCGTCCTTGCGCAACCCGGGATCGACCCCGAGATCGTGGCTGGAGTCGTGCAACACCTCCGCCAGCGAGATCAGCAGGGTGTCCCCGTCGCGTCCCTTGACCTCCCAGACCTCGCTCAACTGCTCCCGGGCCAAGCCGGATCGGCTCGCGGCGACGGCAGCCACCTCGGTGGGTTCGCGGACGGTGACCGTGCACGGTGGGCTCATCCAGTTCAACGGCTTGTACGCGCGGTCGTCGGCATGAACCGAGACCGATCCGTCGGCCTTGACCAGGATGAGTCTCTTCGCCATCGGCAGATGGGCGGTCAGTCGGCCGACGTAGTCCACCTGACAGCGAGCGATCAGCAAACGCACCCGGTCAACCTACCGGCCGACGGGCCGCGTCTCCGGCCGGTTCTGCCACACTCAGAGAATGGCCAAACGCGTGAGCAAGCACCTGCGACGCCCCCGTCCGCTGGGTTCTGGTCATGCCCGCGCCGAGCAGCGCAGCGACGGCCGTTGGGTGGTCCGCAGCGTGGCCGGTGCTGCGGCCACGAAATCCTATCGCTGTCCCGGGTGCTCGCAGTCGATCCGCCCCGGCACCCCGCACCTGGTCGTGTGGCCGGCCGAGCCGACGTCGCTGCTGTCAGAGTCGCCGGTGGCCGAACGCCGGCACTGGCACACCGGATGCTGGAGACGACGTGGTTGAGATCCACCACACTCGGGTCGGCGACCAGGGCCCGCGGATCGTACTGCTGCACGGTCTATTCGGGCAGGGCAAGAACTGGACCTCGGTCGCCAAGGCGCTCTCGGACCGAGCGCAGGTGATTCTGATCGATCTGCCCAATCACGGCCGGTCCGGCTGGACGGATCGGGTCACGTACGCGCAGATGGCGGACGCGGTCGTCGAGGTCTTGACCCAAGACGGCGACGAGCCACTGAGGGTGGTGGGCCACTCGATGGGTGGCAAGGTCGCGATGGCGATGGCTCTACTGCAACCTCACCTGGTGGAGCGGCTGGTGGTCACCGACATCGCGCCAGTGCGCTATCAGCAGTTGAGCAGTTTCGGGGAGTACGTGACCGGTATGCGGTCGATCGACCTGAGCCGGGTCGTCTCCCGAAGCGACGCGGACCGGCGACTGCGCCCGTACGTGCCGGACGACGTGGTCCGATCCTTCCTGCTGCAGAACCTGCGCCGAGACGCTGACAGCGAGAGCGGCTGGCGCTGGCAGGTCAATCTTTCCCTGCTCGGCGCGCAGCTGGCCGACCTGGGCGACTGGCCCGATCTGTCCGCACCCCCGTATCCGGGTCCGGTGCTTTGGGTCGCGGGGGCGCAGTCGGACTACATCACCGAGGCCTACGCACGGGCCATGCGGCGCCTGTTCCCGCGAACTCAGCTGATCACCATCAAGAACGCCGGTCACTGGGTGCACAGCGAGCAGCCCGAGGTGTTCGTCGCCACGCTGCGGCGCTTCTTCGCCCTCGACGACCGCTAGCCCAGTTGTCTGGGTCACCTTGTGTGCATCCAGGATGATGGCGGGGGGCGAACGTCAGAGGAGCACCTGTGGTGCGACGGAGGGACGGCAATGAGCTTCACATTCGTGGTCGGCTGGCTGGTCGGGGTGAGCACCCTGCTGCCACTCCAGCCGGTGTATCCCAGTGGCGGCAACGGGTTCGCGGCGTCGATCGTCGGCGCGTTGATGGCCCTGGCCCTGTTGGCCGTCGTGGCCCGCTTCGTGGCGAGCAAACCGAAGAACCGTCGCCGGCCGCGCTCACCGGAGACCCGTCCTCGGAACCCTAACCGGCCACCTTCGTGACCGAGATGATCTCCGACGGGTTGTTCGGACGACCGCCGCCGTCGGGGTTGGTGCCGTCTTGGCCTTCCGCTGCCATCCGCTCCAGGGTGCCGAGGCTGGAGGGGTCGATCTCGCCGAAGATCGTGTAGTTCGGGTTGGTGTCCAGGGCGGTCGAGTCCCGGTAGACCAGCAGAAACTGTGACCCGTTGGTGTTCGGACCGGCATGGGCCATGGCGATGACGCCCTTGGTGTAGGTCTCGCTGCCGTCCAGCTCATCGGCGAAGGAGTAGCCGGGTCCCCCGCTGCCGGACCCGGTCGGGTCGCCACACTGGAACAGGAAGACGCCTGAGTCCACCAGCCGGTGGCAGCGGGTCTCGTCGAAGAACCCCTGGTCGGCCAGCGACTCGAACGAGTGCACGGCGCAAGGGGCTCGAACCGGATCGAGCTCGATCCGAACGGTCCCTTCGGTCATCTTGAGGTCATAGTCCACAGTGCCGCTGGTGGCGACCCCCGTCGGACTGGGCGGACGGACAGGCTTCGCGGCGTCGCCGGTCGGCTCGTACTCGCACTCCTCGCTGCCGCTGCGCGCCGAGGATGGCGACTTCGACGCCGCGGTGACGGCGGGCGAGGCGACCTCCGCGGAGGATTCAGGAGCCGTCCCCAACGGGTCGTTCTCCGGGATGCGACCGCAGCCGACCACCGTCAACAGTCCCACCAAGGTGACCACGAATGCCCGCCGAACCATCACCACGGTGCCACCCTGCCCCACCGGGCCGCCTCTGCGGTGGACGCCGCGCCGAACGGGCCGCACCTCGCCGGCGGCAGGTGACTAGGGTGTGGGACGTGGTTCACCTCACCCGCATCTACACCAGGACCGGGGACGGCGGAAAAACTCGCCTGGTCGACATGTCCTTGACCGACAAGACCGATCCGCGCGTGGCCGCGTACGGCGACGTGGACGAGGCGAACTCGGCGCTCGGGGTGGCCTTGGCCACCGGCGAGCTGTCTGAGAGCGTCATCACACTGCTGGCGCGGGTGCAGAACGAGTTGTTCGACGTGGGCGCCGACCTGGGCAATCCGCTCCTGACCAGCTACGCGCACGAGCCGCTGCGGATCACCCAGCAATACGTGGATCGGCTGGAGGCGGCTTGCGACACCTTCGGCGCGCCGCTGCCGGCCCTGCGCTCCTTCATCTTGCCGGGTGGGACTGCGGCCGCCGCCCAGCTGCACGTCGCCCGCACTGTGGTGCGGCGCGCCGAGCGTACGGCCTGGTCGGCGGTCGAGCGGTATGGCACCGAGCCGGCGGCGGGTGACTCGCCCGGCGGAGTGAGCTTGCTGGCCATCACCTACTTGAACCGGCTCTCGGACTTGCTGTTCATCCTGGCCCGGGTGGCCAACACCGATCGCACCGGCGGGGACGTGCTCTGGATTCCCGGTGGCGACCGCAACCGCTCTGCCGACGAATCAGGGGATCAAGCGTGACCGAGAGGCTCCACTCGTGACCGAAGCCGTTCAGCTCAAGGAGGCCACCGGCCAGGCACAGCCGAAGCAGCTGCGGCCGGTCACTCTGTTCACCGGGCAGTGGGCCGACCTGCCATTCCAGGAGGTGTGTCGACTGGCGTCGGAGTGGGGCTACGACGGTTTGGAGATCGCCTGTTGGGGTGATCATTTCGACGTGGCCAAAGCCGCCACCGACGGCGACTACGTCCAGGCCAAGAAGGACACGCTGTCCTCCTACGGCCTCGGCTGCTGGGCAATCTCCAACCACCTCAACGGCCAGGCGGTGTGCGAGGCGATCATCGACCAGCGCCATCAAAGTATGGTCAACCCGCGAGTCTGGGGGGACGGCGATCCCGAGGGGGTCCGGCAGCGCGCCGCCGAGGAGATGAAGACCACGGCTCGGGCCGCGGCGGCGTTCGGGGTGGAGACCGTGATCGGCTTTACCGGTTCGGCGATCTGGCACTACCTGGCGATGTTTCCGCCGGTCGACGACGACGTCATCGCCGCCGGCTACGCCGACTTCGCCGACCGGTGGAACCCGATCATCGACGTCTTCGATTCCGTCGGCGTGCGATTCGCCCACGAGGTGCACCCAAGCGAGATCGCGTACGACTACTGGAGCACGAAGGCGACACTCGACGCGATCGGGCACCGACCTGGCTTCGGGCTCAACTTCGACCCGTCCCACATGGTCTGGCAGGGTCTGGATTACGTGGGCTTCCTCTTCGACTTCGCCGATCGGATCTATCACGTGGACTGCAAGGACACCAAGATACGGATGACCGACGGGCGAAACGGGATCCTGTCCTCGCACCTGCCGTGGGCCGACCCGCGGCGGGGCTGGGACTTCATCTCCACCGGCCATGGGGATACCCGATGGGAAGACATCTTCCGGATGCTCAACTCCATCGGCTACGACCGGCCGATCTCGATCGAGTGGGAGGACGCGGGCATGAACCGTCTCGACGGGGCACCGGAGGCCCTCGGCTTCATCCGCGGGCTGAATGCGCTCACCCCGGCCGACGCCGCCTTCGACGCAGCGTTCGCGACGAAGGCGTGATGAGAAGCATGCCTGAGGACCCGCCCGGGACCGAAGTTCCCACTCATTGGTACAACCTGGCCGCCGACCTGCCCGAGCCGACCCCACCGGCGTTGAATCCTGGCACCGGGGAGCCGCTTGGGCCGGCGGATCTGGCCCCGCTCTTCCCGATGGCGCTGATCCAGCAGGAGGTCAGCACCGAGCGGTGGATCGAGATCCCCGAGCCGGTCCGGGAGATCTACCGGCTCTGGCGACCATCTCCACTGATCCGGGCCCACCGGCTGGAGAAGGCGCTGGGTACTCCGGCAACGATCTTCTACAAGTACGAGGGCGTCAGCCCGACCGGCTCCCACAAGCCCAACACCGCCGTGGCTCAGGCCTACTACAACCAGGCCGAGGGCATCACCAAACTGACCACCGAAACCGGCGCCGGACAGTGGGGAGCCTCCCTCGCCATGGCCTGTGCCCTGCTCGGGCTGCAATGCGAGGTCTGGCAGGTGCGGGCCTCCTACGACTCCAAACCGTACCGGCGGATGCAGATGGAAGTGTACGGCAGCGTGTGCCACCCGTCTCCCTCACAGCTCACCGAAGCTGGTCGAGCCATGCTGGCGGCCGACCCGGACACCAGCGGCTCTTTGGGGATGGCCATCTCGGAGGCCGTGGAGGCCGCCGTGAACGACCCGGATACGCACTACTCCCTGGGTAGCGTGCTCAACCACGTGATGCTCCATCAGAGCGTGATCGGCCAGGAGGCGTTGGCGCAACTCGGACAGGTCGGGGCGACCGCCGACGTCGTGTTCGGCTGTGCCGGTGGCGGCTCCAACCTGGCCGGGCTGAGCTTCCCGTTTCTCGGCCGTAATCTGCGGGACGGCGGGACTACCGAGGTGGTGGGCTGCGAGCCCTCCGCCTGCCCGTCGCTCACCGAAGGTACCTACCGCTACGATTTCGGCGACGTCGCCGGCCTGACCCCGCTGCTGAAGATGCACACCCTCGGCCACGATTTCGTGCCGCCACCCATCCACGCCGGCGGGCTGCGCTATCACGGCATGGCGCCGATGGTCTCCCATGCGGTCAACCTCGGGCTGATCAGGGCCATTGCGGTGGAGCAGGCCGACGCCTTCAAGGCCGGGATCGAGTTCGCTCAGGCGGAAGGCATCATTCCGGCCCCGGAATCGACCCACGCGGTGGCTGCCGCCATCGCGCGGGCACGGGCGGCGACGACCGCAGAGACGATCGTGCTCGGACTGTCGGGCAACGGCGTACTGGATCTGCCCGCGTACCACAACTTCGTCTGACCTCTGCCCTCCGGCGTTTTGTACCACTTACCCACGCTGAGTGTGGTTTTCGGTACAGAAGTCGGGTGGGGAGTCACAGGCGGATGATGTCGCGCTCCACCTGAAACCGGAAGTTCCAGTCGTCGCGGGTGTTGGTCTTGTACG
>JAKDLH010000197.1 GCA_030452945.1 Microlunatus sp.
AAGCGCACCACCTGGTTTCGTGGGCCGAGGGTGGTCCGACGGATCTGGACAACCTAATCCTCCTCTGTCAGTGGCATCACACGGCGGTGCACGAGGGCGGCATGCGGATCGTCCGGGCCGCCGAGCCTTCGTCCGGGCGGCGGTGGGACTTCCTGATGCCCGACGGCACGCGGCACCGGGATTGGTACAGCGCCGAGGGTCTGGCCCACGTGCTGGCTCAGCAGCTCGGGCAGCGCCAGGCCGAGTTCGAGACGATCATCGAAGGCGTTGACGGCTTCGGACACCCTGACGCGGTCCGGATCCAGTCCGGCTGGCGCGGCGAACGGTTCGACCTACACGAAGCCGTCCAGGTGCTGTTCCGGATGCGACCGGCGGAGGAAACGGAAGAGGACGCGGCGTAGGTCAAGAGGCGCCTGGGATGTCGAGTTGGCCGGTGACAGCGGCGGTGATCAGGGCTTGGCGGCGTTCTTGAAGTAGGGCAATTTGGTGGTCAAGCCGAGCGTGAAGTGCGTCTGCGTAGTCGCCTTCTCGCCGCAGCCGGTCAACAACTGCGATCTGATCCTCGAGGGATGCGGTCGGGACGAGCAAGTTGAGAACATCCTCAGATCTCAACTTCAAGGTTTGTCCGGCGTCCGTCCTGATAGAGCTCTTGATCTGGCCGCGTACTTCGTGCGACTCGAGCGCCGCCGCCATGAAGTCAGCATCGCACCGATCAAGCCGTACTCGGGTAAATCAGATCCGAGAGCAACAGGTGGCATTCGCCGACCCGGGCCACTGCGGCTCGGCCGACGGAATCAGCTGAGCCAGACCCGCGAGTGACCAGGAGGTCGCCATCGTTAACGACCCAACGGCGATCTAGCTCTGTGTTTTGGGGAAGACGCTTGTTCTCGTCTGGCTGGAACCGGCCAGTAGAGACCGCACTCGTCTTCAGAACGCCCCATTGAGTGGGTTCAGCTGGCACGCTGTCACATACCGGACTCCAGCCTTGCTCGATTCGTGCCACGAAACGCCGCAACGGCACTCGACCAAACTGCGTCCCGAGCGCATCGAGAGCTTGGGACGCCGTGCCTTGTTGCCGCTCCCTGAGCCGGGACCGGAGGGCTACCTTCTGCAGCCCCAAGGCGTCAAGACGGGCGGTCTCGGAGTCGAGGAAGTCGGCGATTACGCGCTGCGTGCACCGCGAAGGCCACGGGATAGTCAGTTTGGAGAGCTTCTCGACGGTGAGATGACCGAAGCTTGAACGATTGCAAATGACGTCGAGCCATCCACTGCATCGGACAGCATCAAGAACATGCTTCAAGTAGCGCACGTCTCCGCTGATCGGACGCACCCGATGAAGAGAGTTCTGGATGATCGTGTCTGTAGGAACATCCGTCACAAAACCGGTCTGGCCGACGTCTCCGCCCTCGGCGACGAGGAGGTCGCCCCGTCTGACCTGATAGTTCTTGATATCACCAGGGCTAGCGAACATGGTGGGCAATGATTCAGCAATTTCCTGACGTCCCAGCAAACCGGCTCTCAGATAAGGAACCTCACGATTGCTCAGGCGATTGGACGAAGGCCGGAGGAGCATCTTGCCGAGCTGAATCCTTGCCACTTGCCCGACTGCAGCGGCGGGGAACCTACTCTCCATGACTCTTTCGCTCAACTCGTCACCTCGCGCAGGAGCTCCTGAATCGTTGACTCCAACTGCTTGATCTCCGCGTCGATCTCGGCCAGCGGGCGCGGCGGGACGTACTTATAGAACTGGCGGGTCAGGGGAATCTCGTAACCGATTCTGGTCTTTGACTCGTCGACCCAGGCGTCGGGGACGTAGGGGCGGATCTCTTTCTCCAAGTGGTCGGCGATGGCGCTGCGATATTCGAGAGTTGGGAACCGCGGGGTCGGATCCTCCTGGATCCTCCTCAAATCCGACCCGGACCTCGGGCAGTGGCACGTTTCCTGGTCGCGGAGTTCGGGGTCGGGTTCGGGCTCACCCTTGCGGTCGGTGATCACCGGGGGCGCCGGGGTCCCGGACGGAGAGCGACTCCCACATCGTCTTCCGCTGCGGCGTGGTCAATCCGATCTCGGTCAGCAGCAGCGTGACGATCGGGGCAAGGTCTTCTCGATCACCGGTCAGTCCGAGATGAGGCCTCAGTCCGTCAACCAGCGCGTCCAGGCCGGTCTCGCCGAGCTTGCTCAGCTTGCGATTGGTCCGCACCGCCGCCAGCGTGTCCTCGCTGATCTCCCAGCGCAGCCGCAGCGGCCGCTCCACGGTGATCCGCAGGAAACCGAACCTCTCGTTGGTCATGATCTTGACCTGGTCATTCTCGGCGAACTCCCCGTACAGCCTGGTGATCTCGGCGATGTGCTCGGCGCCGAACTCCTTGCGCTTGTTGCCCAGGCTCTTGCGCATCTTCTGCCACCGCTCCCGGGCGTCGATCAGTTGGACCTTCCCGCGCCGGCGCCGGCTCTTGCGGTTGGTAACGATCCAGAAGTAGGTGGAGCCGGTGTTGTAGAACAACTGGTCGGGCAGCGCCACGACGGTCTCCAGCCAGTCGTTCTCGATGATCCAGCGCCGGATCTCCGACTCGCCCGACCCGGCTCCACCGGTGAACAACGGCGAGCCGTTGAAGACGATGGCCAGCCGCGAACCGCCCTGCTCCACTGGCTTCATGTGGGCGATCATGTGCTGCAGGAACAGGAACGAGCCGTCGTTGATTCTGGGCAGCCCGGCGCCAAAGCGGCCGGCGAGCCCCTTGGCGGCGTGCTCGTCGCGGATCGGCCCTTGCACCTTCTTCCACTCCACGCCGAACGGCGGATTGGCCAGCAGATAGTCGAAGCGGACGCCGTCGAAGGCGTCCTCGGCGAAGGAGTTGCCGAGTTGGATGTGCGAGGCGTCCTCGCCCTTCAGCATCATGTCCGAGCGGCAGATCGCGTACGACTCCGCATTCAGCTCCTGGCCGAACACCTCCAGCTTGCCTTGGGGATTGAGCAGTCGAGATGGTCGGCCGCCACGCTGAGCATGCCGCCCGTCCCGCAGGCCGGATCCAGCAGCGACTTCACCACTCCCGGCTTGGCCAGGGTGTCGTCGTCCTCGGTGAACAGCAGGTTCACCATCAGCCGGATCACCTCGCGGGGAGTGAAGTGCTCACCGGCCGTCTCGTTGGACAGCTCGGAGAAGCGGCGGATCAGCTCCTCGTACAGGTAGCCCATCTCGAGGTTGGACACCTCGTCGGGATGCACGTCGATGTCGCAGAACCGGGACACCACGAGATAGAGCAGGCTCGCGCGCTCGAGCCGGTCGATCTGGGCGATGAGGTCGAACTTCTCCAGCACGTCCTGGGCGGCGGGGGAGAAGGCCAGCAGATACTGCCGCAGGTTGTCGGAGAGGTGGTTCGGATCGTCCAAGGTCTTGCCCAGATCCAGGGGAGACACGTTGTAGAACTGCTGACCGGAGGCCTTGCGCAGCAGCGGATCGACGTTGGCGACCTTGCCGGACAGCTGCTCAACCCGGGTGAGCACCTTGGCCTTGGTCAACTCCAGCACACAGTCCAGGCGCCGCAGCACCACGAACGGCAGGATCACACGGCCGTATTCGGACTGCCTGTAGTCCCCGCGGAGCAGGTCGACATTGACCAGATGAAAGCGGCGTGATTGCGGATCGTCTCCGAGGACTGCGCGGTCACATGCTCTCCGGGCGGTTCTGCGGCTATGGGTGGAGGCGGCGGTGCTGCGGAGATACTGCCACGCACGCGACCGGCTCTAGACTCGACGCTCGTGAGTCGTCCCCGCCCCCTCTCCGGTTTCCCCGAATACACCCCTGAGCAACGCGTCGTCGAGCAGCATGTGCTGGACCGGCTGCGGGAGACCTTTGAGCTGCACGGGTTTGCCTCGATCGAGACCCGGGCGGTCGAGCCGTTGGACCGGCTGGCCAAGCAGGGGGAGATCGACAAGGAGGTGTACGCCGTCCAGCGGCTGCACGCCGACCCCGACGCGAAGGCAGAGCTGGGTCTGCACTTCGACCTGACCGTTCCGTTCGCCCGGTACGTGCTGGAGAACTCCCACCAGCTGGCGTTCCCGTTCCGCCGCTACCAGATCCAGAAGGTGTGGCGCGGGGAACGACCGCAGGAAGGACGTTTCCGGGAGTTCACTCAGGCCGACATCGACATCGTCGACAACACCACGCTGGCGGCGCACCACGATGTCGAACTGCCGCTGGTCACCCTGCACGCGCTGGAGCGGCTGTACGCCGATCTTGGTCTGCCACCGGTGCTGATGCGGGTCAACAACCGCCGGCTGGTGCAGGGTTTCTACGCCGGTCTGGACATCACCGATACCGCGGCCGTGCTGCGGCAGGTCGACAAGCTGGACAAGATCGGTCGGGACAAGGTGGCTGAGCTGCTGACCGAACAGCAAGGACTGACGCCGACGCAGACCAGGGCGTGTCTGGAACTCGCCGAGATCTCCACCGGGGACGGCTCGTTCGTGGAGCGGGTCCGTGCGCTCAAAGTCAGCGACCCCGAGCTGGATGCGGGACTGGAGTTGCTGGCCGCCGTGGTCGAGACCGCTCGACGGCACGTTCCCGGCCGGCTGGTCGCCGATCTGAAGATCGCCCGCGGTCTGGACTACTACACCGGCACCGTCTACGAGACTGAGCTGGTCGGATTTGAGGGTTGGGGGTCGGTGGCCTCGGGCGGCCGCTACGACTCCCTGGCCAGCGACGGCAAGACGACCTATCCGGGCGTCGGTCTGTCCATCGGGGTCACCCGGCTGCTGGCCCCGTTGTTCGCCGGTGGCCTGCTGACCGCGTCCCGAGCGGTGCCCACGGCCGTGCTGGTCGCGGTCGACGACGAAGAGAGCCGGGAAGCCGCGATCGCGGTGGCCGAGCAGCTCCGCGGCCGCGGCATCGCCACCGAGGTGGCACCCAAGGCGGACAAGTACGGCAAGCAGATCCGCTACGCCGACCGCCGCCGCATCCCGTACGTGTGGTTCGGCGCCCCACCGCACAGCGAGGTCAAGGACATCCGCACCGGTGAGCAGCTACCGGCCGACCCGGCCCGGTGGGGACCCGACCCCGCCGATCTGCGACCCGCCGTGCGCGGACCGGCTGATCAGCAGCCGGTCTGATGAGGTAGACACAGCAGTCTCAACCAAGGAGCGATCGACCATGCCAGACCTGACCGACCACGGCCCCGAGCCTTATGTCACCAACATCGAGGAAGACACGCTCGACAACCCCAACTTCCGCGTCACCAAGTGGACTGGTTCCCACCTTCAACTCACGGTGATGTCGATCCCGGTGGGTGGCGACATCGGACTCGAGGTCCATCCTGACAACGACCAATTCCTGCGGGTGGAGCAAGGCCGGGGCCGCGTTCAGATGGGCCCGGCTAAGGACGACCTCCCCTTCGACAAGGAGGTGGAGGACGACTGGGTCATCCTGGTGCCGGCCGGAACCTGGCACAACGTGACTAACGTCGCCGACGTGCCGTTGCAGATCTATGCGCTCTACGGGCCGCCCGATCACGAGCACGGCACGGTCCATCCAACCCAGCAGGACGCCCTGAACGACCCGCATGAGCACTGACGGCTGACGGACCGGGCGCGTCACTCGGCCTGTTCGTCGTCCAGTTCTGCCAGCAGTCTCAGGGCCCGCTCGAACACTTGGACTCGTGGCGTGCTGTTCGCCATGGTGGCGATCCCGGCGGCGACGTCAGCACCGAGCGCACGTTGCAACTCGGCGTCGAGTTCGTGATAGCGGGCGACATCGTCCCCGGCGAGCGCCGGCGCGGAGTCGGAGTGGTTCGCCGCCTGCAGCAGTAGAGCTGCGTCCTGAGGACGCCCGTTGCTGGCCAACAGCTCGGCCAGGATCCGCATGGTGGTCCAGATCTGTGGCCAGGCACCTAAGCGGCGGTCGTCGTCGAGCCCTCCGCCAGGTTCCGTTTCACGGCGACCTCACCGGCGGCGTACACCGCGAACGCCCCGACGGCGCGAGCACCCGACGCCTCCGCCGCCGCCAGTCCAAGTTCGGCTCCCCCAGATCGCCGTGGTAGCAGGCCAGTAACGCGAGCGACGCGTGCCCTTCGACGCGGTAGGCGAGCGGGATGTCGGTCATCGCGACGATTTCCCGCCACCGATGTGCGGACTCCCGGTGCTCACCGGCGTACACGGTGGCGACCCCCAGGGCGAGAGCGGCTAAGTCGCCGGGGAAGAGGGTGAGCAGTCTGAGCAACCGGCCCTGCTCGCCGGTGAGCAGCCGGTAGGACCACTCCACCACGCTCTGCAGCATGTCCGACGAGGCGCCCAGCAGACGGGGCCGCAGCTGCTCCTGAACTCCTCCGAGTCCCAGGTTCGCAGCCCGAGAGGCAGCCGGTTCCACGGCCGGTGGCAGCCCGTCGAGTGCGCGGCAGACCTCGCCGACGCGACGCAGCTCCTCGTCGGTGATCTCCAGCGAGGGAAGGACGCCGCTCAGCCGGTCGGCGAACAGCCGTACCGCTGTGGCGCTCGCTCGATGCCGCGGCGGGAC
>JAKDLH010000198.1 GCA_030452945.1 Microlunatus sp.
AGTCGGAGCGGGGAGTTCACATCACAGGGAACGCCTGTCAGGTCAGCAAAGCAGAGCGCTCCTGGCCTTGGCAATAGTTTCACTGATAAACTTTCACGGTTCCCTCAGGTGATACACGGGCTCCTGGAGACGGTGAGGACGGTGAGATGGGACAGGATTCAGCCGTGACGCTCGCCACGACTCAGCAGTTGGATCTGCAACCCGGTGAGTTGTGGTGGGGAGGAGCGGTCGCCGACGGCCAGGCCATGCCGTTTGGCCGAGCGCCCCACCGGCGTGACCTGGCCGTCTCGGCCGGGCTGATCCAGGACCCGGAGGCCGGGGCCAACCAGAGCGCGCCGATACTGGTGTCCAGCAGCGGGCGGTACGTGTGGTCGGAGCAGCCGTTCGGGTACTCCTTCGACGGGTCTGGCGGGCTGCAGATCACCGGATCCGACGTCATCGTGGGACGCAGCGGGAATTCCTTGCGGTCGGCCTACCAGGGTGTCTCGGCGGACCACTTCCCCGGCTCGGGCGCCACGCCGGCCGAGGCGATGTTCACCGCCCCGCAGTACAACACCTGGATGGAGATGCCGTACCGGCCGACCCAGGACGCGGTGCTGGCCTACGCTCGCGGGATTCTCGACGCCGGCTTCCCGCCGGGTCTGCTGATGATCGACGACCGCTGGTCGCACGACTACGGGACGTGGGTGTTCGACCGCAGTCGGTTCCCTGACCCGAGAGCCATGGTCGACCAGCTGCACGCCTGGGGGTTGCCGGTGATGCTGTGGCTGGTCCCGTTCATCAGCCCGGACAGCGACACCTTCCGGATGGCGGCCCGGGAGGGCTGGTTGATCGCCGCGCCGGGCGGGGAGCCGGTGATCAGGAAGTGGTGGAACGGCTACAGCGCGGTGCCCGACCTCACTGACCCGGCGTCGCTGGCCTGGCTCCGAGCCGAGCTGGTGCGCCTGCAAACCGAGGTGGGTGTCGACGGCTTCAAGTTCGACGCCGGCGATCTGCGCGACTACCGGGTCGACGACCAGACGGTGGCCCCGACCGGCCCGACCGGCCAGTGCGAGGCCTGGGCCCGGTTCGCCGCGGAGTTCCCGTTCAACGAGCTGCGGGCCTGCTGGAAAATGGGCGGTCAGCCGCTGGCCCAGCGGCTGCACGACAAGCCGCCCCACTGGGGAGGCGACGGACTCGCCTCCCTGATCCCGGAGTCGATCGCGCAGGGCTTGATCGGGGCCGGGTTCAACTGCCCGGACATGATCGGCGGCGGGGACGTCGCATCCATCACCGCCGGCGCCGAGATGGACCAAGAGCTGTTCGTCCGGTTCGCCCAGTGCTCGGCCTTGTTCCCGATGATGCAGTTCTCGATGGCCCCCTGGCGAGTGCTGGACGAGCAGCATCTCGCGGCCGTACGCGGCGCGGTCAATCTTCGTCAGTCCCTGCTGCCCGACATCATGGCCTTGGTCCGGCACGCCGCCGAGACGGCGGAGCCCATCCTGCGGTCGGTGGGCTACCACCACCGTGGCTACGAACGGGTTCATGATCAGTTTCTGCTGGGCGAGGACCTGCTGGTCGCCCCGGTGCTGGAGCGGGGAGCCACGACTCGTGGAGTGCTCATCCCGCCGGGCCGGTGGGCCTACCTCGACGGGTCGGTGGTCGAGGGCCCGACCCAGAACAAGGTCGAGGTGAGCCTGGAGTCCCTGCCCTGGTGGCGCAGAGTCGGCTGACTCCCGGTTGATCAGGGCCAGATCCAGCCTCGGGTCAAAATCAGGTTGAGCCCGATCAACCCGGCCAGCAACACGTAACCGGCGACCGGGTGTCGCGGCAATCGCGGCGACGTGCCCGCCAGGACCTGCCCTTTGCGGAACATCATCGACATCGGTGCGTAGACACCGACCGCGATCGCTCCGGCCATGACGGCGGCGATTCCGCCCAGGCCAATGCCGGGGCTGAGGAGCACGTAGATCCCCATCAGCACGACCCCGGCGATGGTGCCGTAGAGCCAGGGCCAGACCGAGATCGCGCGTCGGTCGCTGATCGAGGAGCTGAGCTCGACCACCGGGTCAGCGAACATGCGGGCGGTGAGGAACAGCCCGCCGACACCGAACGCGGTGGCGGCGAAGTACGTCCAGCCGGGCAGACCCCACAAGGCGAACGCCTGAGCGGTGTCCCCGGCCGGAGCCAGACCGGCGATGGTGAAGTAGCCGAACCCCTCCTCGATGCTGGCGAACACCGTCCACAGCCAGACCAGCCGCCAGTACGACCATTGCCGGAACGGTCGGACAGCGCGGTCGATCCCGTAGAGCGCGAAACCGGAGATCAGACTGAACAGCGGCCCGGTGATCGCGGTCACGGCCGCGTCGGCGGTGGCGGGCTCCGGCAGATAGGTGACCGCGAAGGGAAGCTGCGTCGGGTGGTAGCCCAGGAGTGCCCCGGCCACCGCGTGACTGGATTCGTGCAGCAAGACCATGATCGTCACGCCGGTCACGAACGCGACGACGCCCAGTCGGATGAGAGTGGCGCGATCCGCCGGTTCGGCCTGATCCATGCCCTCAGTCTGGCAGCAGCGGAGCGAGCTCGGACGACCGATGGCGCGTGCGAGTTCGATTTGCGCCTATGCTGGGAATGAGAGACGGGTAGGTGTCAGCGTGTCTGACGACGAATGCATCCATGGCATGACGCGGGCGTGGTGTGACGCCTGTCGAGTTCCCACCACAGTGACAACCCCGGCGCCCGGGACTGACCCGTACGGTGGCCGCTCCAGGCAACTCCTTTTCGACGACTTGTGTCAGCTGCTCGATGTCCCCCGCTATGTCCCAGGACCGGGCAGCACCCCGTCCCGGGTGTTTAGCGCGGCCGCGGCGCGGGCCGAGGTCGACACCGGCTCCATGCCGGAGGTCGGTGAGGCCATCGCGGTCAAAGCCGGGCTGGTCTGGGGACCGGACTGCGACAACCGGCAGAGCCGCGAGCACGGCACGGTCGTGAGCCGGGACGGGGTGGGCGTGGTCGTCCAAGCCCTGAAGATCCTGGCCGAGAGCAACCCGGCGGCCCGCTGATCCGGACAGCTACTGCTGATCCGGACAGCTACTGCTGATCCGGACAGCTACTGCTGACCCGGAGGGCTATTGGGGCGCCGAGCCGGCGTCGACCCCCGCCAGTTCGATGTCCTCTGGCGAGGTGGGTGCGGTCATCCCACCCGCCTGGACGACCGCGTCGACCAGCCAGTTTGGTGGAGCGCCGGCGTCAGTGGGGTCGTCGGCAACGGCGCGCTCTTCGCCGGCATGCCGGTGGCCAACGCTCGCGCCGGTGGAGTTCCCGCCGTTCGGGGCAGCTCCCGCGTCAACGGGCTGTGTTCGGTCATCCGGCGTCGAGGGCGCGAGCTTTTCCGGCATGGTTGCGCCGAGCGGCAGGATCGCCAGCCCCGAGTCCTCGACCGTGATCGTGGTTTCATCGCCGTCCCCCTCAGTTCAAGACCGCGTAGCGGCCGTCGAAGTTGATCGCGGTGCCGCTGAGATTGCGGACGGTCAGCCAGTAGGTCACCCGGCTCGCGTCCGCGCGTTCGACCTCCACGTCCCACTCGACCTCGGGTGCTCCGACCACCGGGGTCACCGGCATCATGTGCCACACCACGTGCCAGTGGGCCGGCCACCGGAACGTGAACCACTGCTTGGTCGCGTGAGCTCCGACCTGGCCGCGGAACTGCACGCCGGTCCACTGGTTGGTGCGCAGCGCGGCCGGGATCAGCGCCCGGAGGTCGGGACGGTTGCCGATCCGCTGGCTGGCGGGTCGGCTCGTGGCGTCCTGCTGCGGTGATCCGGTGCTTCGGAGCAGCTCGCGGGCTCGGGCCGGCGACAACGGTGGCCGACCGTGGGCTCGGAGTGCGCCCTGGGTACACGCCAGCGCGCCCACCACGATGGGGGACGCGCTGGAGGTCCCGCTGAAGCTGCTGGTGTACCAGAGATCGACGTTGCCGCCACCCTGGAGGTTGCCGTAACCGGTCGACACAACCTCTCGACCCCAACCTTGAGCGTCCAGGCAGGCGCCGAAGTTGGAGAAGCCCAGCCGGGAGCGGTCCGGTCCGGAGTTGCCGGACGGGGGCGCGCCGGCGCCGACGACCACCGCGCCGGAGTCCAACGAGGTGCGACGGAACGGGTTGTGCCACCAGGACGGGAAGCCCGGCCGCGGCGTGTCGTACACCGCATCGTCGAGGTCCTGCGACCCGTTGCCGGCCGCCTCGACGACCACGATGCCCTTGGTTACCGCGTAGCGGATGGCCAGGTAGTCGTCCGGCCACCACTCGATGGCGATGAAGCCGAACTGGGTGTCGCCGCCGGGATAGTTGGGCCCCCCGCGATGGATCTCCAACAGGAGGAGATCGCCTGGACCGAGTCGATCGGCCGCGCTCCGGATGGCGGTCGCGCTGGCCACCGAGAACGCGGAGGCGCTGATCACCGCCTGGGGCGAAATGCCGGTGACGCCGATGCCGTTGACGTCCCCGCTGATCTCCCCCAACACGGCGGTGCCGTGGTTGGTCGACCGACTGTCGGGGGTGGGGTCGGCGATGCCAGCGATGACGCCGCCCTGGTTCTCGGTGAGGTCCTCGTGGGTGAAACGCCAACCCCACTCGCAATCGACGATCCGGACAGCGTCACCGCGACCACCGGGCTGGGTCCAGGCCCACCGAGCGTCGATCCCGCCCGGCGCGGCATCGAGGTAGCCCTGGCGTGAGGTGAAGTCTGGGGTCTCCGGCGGTGCGTCGCCGTCGTCGGGCGGCATGTCGTTGAGCCGTTCCAGCACGTCGGCGCGAACCGGCAGATCAGCCGGTGGCTTGAGGTAGGCGCCGGCCACCGCCGGACTCGCCTGCAGTTGCTCCATCAGCTCGTCCAGCTGATCGTCGGGGGCGTCCACGTGATAAAAGCGGGCCATCTCCGCGACCAGTGTCGGCCCGGTGTCGTCGATGCCCACCGGTTGGTCGGTAGCGTCGTCCGGCACACCGCTGGCCAGCACCCGCTCTTCGGACGGTCCGAACAGCGGTCGGATAACCACAGCCGGGTCGGCGGCGATCCCCGCCAGCTCGCCGAGGTCGGCGTTCGCGAGCGATCGTGCGCCGGTGGTGGTGACCCGAAGCTCGGCCTCGGGCGTACCGATCATGATGAGTTCTCGTCGTCCGGGCCCGGACGGTGGTGCCGGTTCGGGGCGGTTGTCGCCGTCGCCGGTTGTCGATCGTGCCATGTTCCCTCCTACGGTCAGGTCGGGCAGTTGGAGGGCTGAGCGCTACCGGAGGACTCCTGATACGCGCGGGCACTACTCGGCTTGCCCCGGTGTTGCCCAACCGACGTCGACTCGTACCCCGCCATGGCTCACCAAGCGACCGTGGCTATGGTGGTGGCCCGCGCCGTGACCGACGGCTAAGGCAATGGAGGTCCAGATGGCCAAGAGCAAGGGCAAGGACAAGTCGAAAGACACGGGCAAGGGCAAGGCCAAAGACAAGGCCAAGGACACGGCCAAAAGCAAGGCCCCGAGCAAGAGCAAGGCCAAGGGCAAAAAGGCCAAGAGCAAGAAGGGCAAGTAAGCCTGGAGGCTGCGTTCTGGACGTGAAGGTGAACGCGTTCGGGCGTGAAGGTGAACGAGCGCGTTCGTGGTGCGAAGTCGGGTGGCGCGGGAAGCCAGGTCCCCGGGTAGTCGTGGCGCAAAACGCGCCACGTTACCGGGACCGGACAGCTCGGTGCTGCTCGGCCCCTTGGGCAGTCGGCTCTCTCACTCGAACTTCCGCACGGAGGTTCGGTGGTCCGAGTTGGTCGGGGAGTTGGGTTGGCCTAGCCTGCGGCTTCACGATCTGAGGCCACCGCGATCGTGCTGTGGATTCGGGCCGAGGTGCCAGGCCTGCGAAGGGTTGTTGGTGTGGTCGCGGCGTCGTGTTGACGCTGACGCCATGCCGTCGACGCTGAACGTTGTCACTCGACTGCCTGTGAGCGCCATGATTTGACCACCAACCCCTTGCTGGAGAGGTGCGGCATGACTGCGGTTGATGATCGGGTAGCCACGTTCCGGAGCCTGCACTCTTCCGGTTGCTTCGTGATGCCTAACCCGTGGGATGCGGGCAGCGCCAAGGCTCTGGAACAGATGGGGTTCAAGGCTCTGGCCACCACGAGTGCTGGCCTCGCCTGGACCCTGGGTCGCGCTGATGACCAGGTCAACCTGCATCAGACGTTGGCGCATCTTCGCGTCGTTGTGGAAACCGTCGCGGTGCCGGTGAATGCGGACTTCAAGGACGGGTACGCGGTTGAGCCGGTGGGTGTCAAGGCGAACGTGGCATCTGCGGTGGCGACTGGGATCGCTGGTTTGTCGATCGAGGACTCGACGGGCGACGAGGCAGATCCTCTCTTTGATTTCGAGTTGGCCGTCGAACGCATTCGCGCGGCGCGGGAGGCGATCGACGAGAGCGGTACGGGTGTCGTTCTCACTGGTCGCTCGGAGGGCTTCG
>JAKDLH010000199.1 GCA_030452945.1 Microlunatus sp.
CCGCAACAGCTCGGCGGAGTCGGCGTGGGCCTCGGTGACGCTGTCCTCGACGACCACCACCTGGGCGCCGAACTCCAGCAGTCCGTCCGCGGCGGCGAATCCGGAGACCCCGAGCCCGGTGACCAGGACCCGAGCCTGCGGCCACGGCGACGCCCCGTCCGCCGCGCTCAACCAATCAAGTCGACTCACCCTCACGTTCCGGCCACCCACTCGGCGTAGAAGATGCCGAGACCGGCGGAAACGAAAAGCCCGCAGATGATCCAGAATCGCATCACGATCGTCACCTGGGCCCAACCCAGCAGCTCGAAGTGGTGGTGGATGGGGGTCATCTTGAACAGCCGCCGTGGCGTGCCGGTCATCCGACGGGTGGCCTTGAAGTAGCTGGTCTGCAGGATCACCGACATGACTTCGATCACCAGCAGACCGCCGAGGATGATCAGCAGCAGCTCGGTGCGGGTGAAGATGGCCAGTCCGGCGAGTGCGCCGCCGAGCGACAGTGAACCGGTGTCGCCCATGAAGATCTTGGCCGGCTCCGCGTTCCACCACAGGAAGCCGAAGCAGGCCCCGGCCAGGGCGATCGCCACCACCGCCAGGTCGTAGGGGTCGCGCACCTCATAGCACTTCGGTCCGGCCGAGGCGGTGTAGGCGCAGGACTGGTTGTACTGCCAGATGTTCACCAGGGTGAAGGCGCCGAAGATCATCGTGCTGGAACCGGTGGCCAGACCGTCCAGCCCGTCGGTCAGGTTCACTCCGTTGCTGGCCGCGGCGATCAGCAGGATGACCCAGATCACCACCAGGACGACCGGCAGCTTCAGGAAGTCGATGTCGCGCAGGAAGGAGATGTACTGCGAGGCGGGGGTGATCCCGCGCTCGTCGGGGAACTGCAGGGACAGCAGGGCGAAGATGATGGCGACCAGTGACTGGCCGGCGATCTTGGCCTTGCTGCGCAGCCCGAGCGAGCGCTGGTTGCGGATCTTCAGCCAGTCGTCCAGGAAGCCGACGGCGCCGAGGCCGGTGAACAGGAACAAGATCAACAACGCGGACGCCGACGGCCCGGTCCAGGTCAGCAGATGGCTGCCGACGTAGGCGATCAGCACCGCCGCGATGATGACCAGTCCGCCCATCGTCGGGGTGCCGCGCTTGGTGTGGTGCGAGGTGGGGCCGTCGTCCCGGATCAGCTGGCCGTAACCCTTCTTGACCAGGAACTGGATGGCGAGGCGGGTGCCCAGCAGGGTCCCCAGCAGGGCCAGACCGCCCGCGAAAACGATCGTCTTCACGTGCTGTCCTCATCCCGTCCGTGGCCGTGGCCGTCTCCATCAGCCGCCATCAGCGCCGCGGCCACGGTGTCTAAGGCTAAGCCACGTGACCCCTTCACCAGAACGACGTCGCCGGGCGCCAGTTCGGCCAGCACGCGGGCCGCGGCGTCGACGCTGTCGACGGCCACTTCGGCCCGCAGCCCGGTTCCCGCCGACGCCGCGCCCGCCACCAGATCCTCCGCCAACGCACCGACCGCGACCAGTCGGTGCAGCCCGTGCTCGGCGACGTAAGCGCCCAGGGCCTGGTGCTGGGTCCCGGTGCTGGCGCCAAGCTCGAGCATGTCTCCGAGCACGGCCCAGCCGGTCGCGCCGGGACGACTGGCCAGCATGGCGGCCACCGTGTCGACTGCCGACCGCATGGACTCGGGGTTGGCGTTGTAGGCGTCGTTGACCACCAGCACGCGGTCGGACCGCTCGGTGAGCTCCATCCGCCACCGCGAGCGCGGCCGTGCGGTCGCGAGGGCTGAGGCCACCGCCGGCATCGGCACGCCGAGCACCCGGGCCATCGCCACCGCCGCGACGGCGTTGGCCACCTGGTGACGACCCGACAGACCAAGCCGTACGTCGACCGAGTCGGCCACCGCGCCTCGCCACTTCTCCGACAGCGCGAACGAGCAGCGACCCAGCGAGTCCGACCGCACGTCGGTGGCCCAGACCGCGTCCTCGGACCGAGGCTCAGCGCCCACCCCCGTCCCGACCGGGCGGGCGCTGGTCCGGTCGCGCATCGCCCAGACCATGGGGTCGTCGGCGTTCAACACCGCCGTCCCGCCCGGCGGCAACGCCTCGATGATCTCGCCTTTGGCGTTCGCGATCGCCGCCCGACTGCCGAACTCGCCGACGTGCGCGGTGCCGACGTTGAGTACCGCGGCCACCTGGGGCGGCGCGATGGTGCACAGGTACCCGATATGACCAGTGCCGCGGGCACCCATCTCGATGACCAGATGGCGCGTCCGGGCGTCGATCCGGCAGACGGTCAGCGGCACCCCCAACTCGTTGTTCAGGTTGCCCACGGGCGCGACCGTGGGACCAGCTGTCTCGAGCAGGTGAGCCAGCAGGTCCTTGGTCGAGGTCTTGCCGGCGGACCCCGTGATAGCGGTGACAAGCAACCCGCCGGTGACACCCCGGTCGACCTGATCGCGGGCCAACCGTCCGGCCGCGACCAGTGGATCAGCGACCACCAGGCACGGACCGGGTGCCTGGACCGGATGGGCGGTCACCGCCGCCGTCGCTCCGGCCGCGAAGGCGGCGTCGACGAAGTCGTGCCCGTCGACATGCTCCCCGGGCAGGGCCAGGAAGAGGGTCCCCGGCCCGGCCTGCCGCGAGTCGGCGACCAGGGCGGTGATCTCGGTGGCCCCCGAGTCACCGTCAGATCCGACCAGTTCCGCGCCCAGCACCCGAGCGGCTTCGGTCACGGCAATGGGGATCATCCGCGCTCCCCACTCAGCGACAGGCGCCGCCAGATCTCCCGGATCGCGTCGTCGTCGGCGAAGGGCAGCATCTTTCCCGCGACCTCCTGACCGCGTTCGTGCCCCTTGCCCAGCACCGCGATCACGTCCTCGGGCCCAGCCGAAGCCAAGGCGACGGCGATGGCGTCCGGTCGAGGGCCGCCGTCGACCACCGTGACGTCGCGCCGTCCGCGCCCGGCCTCGGCGGTCGCGCCGGCCAGGATCGAGGCCCTGATCGCTCGCGGGTCCTCGGTTCGCGGGTTGTCATCGGTGACCACCACCAGCTCGGCCTGGGCGGCTGCGGCCGCCCCCATCGGTTCGCGCTTGTCGGGGTCCCGGTCACCGCCACACCCGAGCACCACGATCCGCCGGTGGCCGGCCAGGCTGGCCAAGGCCGCACTGACCGCCTGCGGGGTGTGGGCGAAATCGACGAACACCGCCGGAGCGCCGGCACCGAGGTCGACGCGCTGCATCCGTCCCGGCACCACCGCAGCGGCCAGTCCGTCGGCGGCACGGCCGAGGTCGGCACCGGCCAGATCGGCCATGGCCAAAGCGGTCAGGGCGTTGCGGACGTTGAACTCCCCCGGCAGTTCGAGGGTGAACTCCACCGGGCCGGCCGGCGTGCCGGCGGTCACGGCCGTCCGTCCCCGAGCAGCCCGACGGCGCCGGAGCGTGGTGTAGTCCGCGGCCCCGTTCAGACTGACCGACCGAATCGACAGCCCCTCACGCCACGCCTGCCTGACCAGTTCCTCACCGCGACCGTCATCGACGTTGACCACCGCCTGCCGCGCTCGTTCGGCGGTGAACAGCGAGGCCTTGGCCGCGAAGTAGGACTCCAGATCGGAATGGAAGTCCAGGTGGTCGGAGCCGAAGTTGGTGAATGCCGCCACGTCGAAAACCAGCCCGTCGACCCGGCCGAGGGCCAAGGCGTGCGAGGACACCTCCATCACCACGGTGTCAGCTCCCCCCTCGGCCATCACCGCGAGCAGGGCGGACAGCTCCGCCGGCTCCGGGGTGGTCACCGTCGTCCGCCGCGTCTCCAGCCGACACTCGTCCAGCTGGAACCCGATGGTGCCGATCAGCCCCACGTGGTGCCCAGCCGCGCGGAGCGCCGCCTGAAACAGGTACGCCGTGGTGGTCTTGCCGTTGGTCCCGGTGATCGCGAACAAGCGGAGTCGGGCGGACGGGTGCCGGTACACCTCGGCGGCCAGGGCCGGGACGTGATGTCGTGGATTGGCCGTCACGGTGACCGGCGTCGGCGGTTCGCGGCCGGTGTCAGTCAGGATCTGCTCCCGCCCGCCCGCGTCGGTAAGCACGGCCACGGCTCCGAGGTCGAAGGCCTCGCCGGCGTAGTCGGCGCCGTGTGCGGTGGCCCCCGGCGCGGCGACGTACAGATCGCCGGGGTGGACCAGCCGAGAGTCAGCAGTCACGCCGGTGATCTTTGGTGCCCCGGCCGGCTCATTGGGTGGGCTCAGCCCGACGGTCGCCAGCAACTTGGACAACGCGATCCCGGACAGCCGACGCGGGCGCAGGCTCGACGGCTGCCCACTTCTCGTCTCAGCTCGGCTCACGGTCCGACGGTACCGACTCGGCGCCCGAGATCGGCAGCGCCGACGCCGCGACGCGTCCCCGTCGGCTCACCAGGTCACCCGCTTGGGCTTCAGGATCGTCTTCTTGCTCGGTTCGACCGAGTAACGCGGCAGCGCCAGTTGCATGATGTCGCGGTAGACCGGGGCCGCCACGCCCGAACCGGTGTCACCCTTACGCGGGTTGTTGATCACCACGTAGGTGATGATTTGGGGATCTTTGAGCGGGGCGAAGCCGACGTAGGAGGTGATGTAGCCCCGATAGCCGTTCTTCGTCCCGCGCTGAGACGTACCGGTCTTGCCCCCGCTGGCGTAGCCCTCGATCCGCAGCCGGGACTGACCGTTAGAACTGTCCACTACGGCACGCATCAGGTCGCGGATGTGGCTCGAAGTCTCCGACGAGACGATCCGCCGCGGCTGTTTGACCGGCAGAGCCACCGGCTGGCCGTCACCGCCGGTGGCCGAGCGGAGGATGGTCGGTGGGTGATACACCCCGTCGTTCACCAGGCCGGCGATCGCCGATACCTCTTGGATCCCGGTGACTGCGAGTCCCTGGCCGAACGCCACCCTGTCCCGGGTCAGCCCAGGCATCTTTGCTCCGGGCAGGATCCCGACGCTCTCGCCCGGGAGCTCCACGCCGGTCCTGGCGCCCAGACCGAACTTCACCAGATACTTGTGCAGATCCTCGGTCGGCATCTGCCGGGTCAACATCACGGTGCCGATGTTGGACGACCTGGCGATCACCCCACGCATGTTCAGCCGCAGCGTCTCGTGCTCGAAGTGGTCCTTGATCTGGTACGGCCCCGACTTCAGCCGGTTCGGCACCTCCAGTCGCGTCTCCTCGCCGGCCACCCCGGACTCGATCAACGCGGCGGCCGTGAGCACCTTCTGGACGCTGCCCGGCTCGAACGGCGCGGTGACCGCCTGCAGGGTCCGGAACTTCTTGGTCGCCAGCGGATCGTTCGAGTCGTAGCTCGGGGCCTGCGCCAGCGCGAGGATCTCTCCGGTCTTGATGTTCATGGTGATCGCGAAACCGAAGTCCGCCTTGGCCTTCTTCACCTGTTGCGCCACCCGCCGCTCCGCCGCCCATTGCAACTCCGAATCCAAACTCAGCTGATAGGAGTTGCCGTTCTGGGCCGGAGTGATCTTGCTGTTCCCCAACGGGATCCGACTGCCGTTCGGAGCACTCTCGTACTCCTCGTGGCCCTCCACTCCGGCGAGCTGGCGGTTGAGCTTGTATTCCAGCCCTTCCAGCCCGACCCCGTCGGTGTTGACGAACCCGACGATCGGCCCGGCCGTCGACCCGTTCGGGTAGGTGCGGATCGGATCGCTCTCCCGGAAGACGCCGTAGAGGTTCTTCTCGGCCAGCTCGGTCGCCAGCCGCGTGTACGTCATCGCCGGCACCTTCTTCTTCAGGTACACGAAGCGCTTGTCCCGCTCGATCAGCAGCGGGATCACCTTCTCTATCGGCATGTCGAGGTGACGGGACACCACCTCGGCGAACTCACCCGGTCGACGCCCGGTGAGCGAAGGATCGGCTGTCACCGCCACGGCCGGCTCGGTCGCCGCGAGCACGGTCCCGTTGCGGTCGGTGATCTCTCCCCGGGAGGGCAGCAGCGGCATCTTTTGGGTCAGCGCGGCGGCGGATTCGGCCGCATACGCCGCCGAGTCGAACCCCTGCAGTTGCAACAGCCGGCCAGCACACAAGGACAACCCCATCGCCAGCAGGATCAACACCACGTGCAGCCGGCGGACGCCGTCCGCCAGTGGGATCCGTCGGACACGGACCCGGCGAATCGACCCGCGACGGTTCGCGGACTGGCGGCTGCGAGCCGCCACTCCGTCCCGCAGCGCTCGTCCCCGGGCATCGGTGTGGACCCGGTGAGAGCGGGTCGAGGTCGCAGCTTTGCCCTTCGGGCGGGTGGCGGTGCCGCGGTCCTTCGGGCGGGTGGCGCTGGCGCGCGGCTCGCGCGGGTGGGAACTCCCCGGGGTCGGCGGCTGGCGGGTGCCGCTGGGATGTGGTCGGCGTTCAGCCATCAGCGATCTCCCCCAGGTTGCTGCTGGGCCTTCTTCTTGGCCGCCGCCTGGGCCTTCTTCTTGGCCGCCGCCTGGGCC
>JAKDLH010000200.1 GCA_030452945.1 Microlunatus sp.
CATCATGTGCTCACTCTCCCGTCGGGATTGCTTACACAGACCATGTGACACCCCCCTCCATCAGCCGGCAGGAATGGCCCACCTACGTCCTCTGCACCGACTTCGAGACCTTCCGCCTCACGAAACTCGGCCACGACGAACACACCATCATCTTCCTGCTGGCCGAGCTCACCGAGCACATCGACCAGCTCATGTTCCTGGCCGGAACACGTCGATGTATCCACGGATGCCGGTGGTCGCTCGGACGGCTTCGTGCTCGAAGAGGGAGAACTGCTCGGGGATCACACCGAACTGGCGCAGCAGATCGCTCCAGAAAGTCTGGGCGTGCGCCTTCTCCGTCCGGTTGAGCTCGCTCGGACTGAGCCCGTCAAGCTTCGTTTGTCGAGATGCCGCAGAGACTGCATGGCCTCCTGCACGCAAGCTTGCGTGACGGGGCCTACCGCGTTGTGCAATCTACTTGGCAAGACCGAGCGTCAGGGATGGTGTGCGGAGTCCTCGCCCGTTCCAGCCAACGCCCCTGGCCAAGCCTCGAGGGGAGGGCCGAACACCTTGTTCGCCGCCTTCACCGAGAGTCGCCCGAAGACATGGTTTCCGCCGCCTCCCAGCATCGCTCCAACACCAAACGGCACCTGTTTCGACAGCACGAGAACCCCCTGCTTCGTTCCGTACTTGGTGATGAAGCGTGGACCAAGGACCTTGTTGGCTGCCTTGACCGCGGACATCGGTATACCGTCAACGATGCGTTTGGCCCAGTACCTACCTGTTCGCGGGATGGCTTTACTGAGCGCAGTGTTGGCGCTATCTCCGACGAGGACCATGTAGGCCAACAACTTCCGCCGCTCGAGGTCCTCTGGATGGAGTCCGTGTACCTCCGCCCGTGAGACAGGGTCGGGTGGCCCGGGGGAATCGCACCCCCGGGCTCCCACAGAAACGGTGGATGGAGATACTCGCCCGCCGCCCCACCGCCCTCGACCAACACGGAAGTACCCCACGCGCATGGATCTTCGACGTCGAACGATCCGTTCGAATCTGAAGGCTCACAGCCCGTTCACGCGCCGCCACAGCTCAGTGCGACACTGCGTCTGAGCTGGTGACCTCGGATGTTACATAGCAGGGGCCGCTGCGCAAGATTGGCTGCATCTCAACAAGAGACACGCGTCAGTGCATCATGTCGGCGAATCGGCTGTAGTGGCCTTGGAACGCCACCGTGATCACCTTCGTCGGTCCGTTGCGGTGTTTGGCCACATCGAAGTCGGCTTCACCGGCGCGCTCGGACTCCTTGTCGTACAGGTCGGGACGGTTGAGCAGCACAACCATGTCGGCGTCCTGCTCCAGCGAGCCCGACTCACGCAGATCCGACAGCATCGGGCGTTTGTCGGTGCGCTGCTCGGGTCCCCGGTTGAGCTGAGACAACGCGACCACCGGAACCTCCAGCTCCTTGGCCAACAGCTTGATCTGCCGGGAGAACTCACTCACCTCCAACTGCCGCGACTCCACCCGCTTCCCCGAGGTCATCAGCTGGATGTAGTCGATCACCACCAGCTTGAGGTCATGCCGCTGCTTCAACCTCCGCGCCTTGGCCCGGATCTCCATCATGGTCAGGTTCGGGGAGTCGTCGATGAACAGCGGAGCCTCCGACACCTGACCCATCTTGGCCGCGACCCGGCTCCAATCGTCATCACTCATCCGGCCGCCGCGGATGTGCCCCAGCGGAATCTGAGCCTCGGCCGACAGCAGCCGCATCGTGATCTCGATCTGGCTCATCTCCAACGAGAAGATCACCGAGGTCAAGCCGTTCCGGATCGAGGCCGAACGGGCCAGATCCAACGCCAGCGTCGACTTCCCCGCCCCGGGTCTGGCCGCCACGATCACCATCTGCCCCGGATGGAAACCGTTGGTCAACTCATCCAGCTCGACGAACCCCGTCGGCACCCCGGCCAGGCTGCCGTCCCGGGAGGAAATGGCCTCCATCTCGTCCAGAGTCGGTTGCATCAGCTCCGACAGCGGCTTGTAGTCCTCAGCGGCCCGACGCTCGGTGACCGCGTACACCTCCGCCTGGGCCCGGTCGACGATCTGGTCGACCTCCCCCTCGGCGGCATACGACATCTGCGCGATCCGGACCGACGCGTCGGCCAGCCGGCGCAGGATCGCCTTCTCCCGCACGATGTCGGCGTAGAACCCCGCGTTGGCGGCCAACGGCACGCTGGACAGTAGGTCGTGCAGATACGGCGCCCCGCCGATCCGCAGCAGCTCACCGCGCTTACCCAGCTCGGCGGAGACCGTCACGGCGTCGGCGGGCTCCCCCCGGCCGTACAAGTCGACCACCGCGTCGTAGATCTGCTCGTGCGCCGGCCGGTAGAAGTCGTTGCCGCGCAGCGCCTCGACCACGTCGGCGATCGCGTCCTTGGACAACATCATCGCGCCGAGCACACACTGCTCGGCGGTCATGTCCTGGGGTGGGGTGCGGTCGATGCCCCGGGCGGAGTCCTCGCGGTATTGGGGGACGACCTCGGCCAAACTCACGCCTCGTCCCCTTTCCTCCGGCCTCGATATCGGGCCCCAATAGAATGCATGTTCGTACCGTACGAGCTGGCACCGACACTTCCCTGGCCACCTCGTCCAGCGGCCGCGACCCGGGCAGCGCGTGTCAACGTACGCTGTCCGGCGCCGTCGCCGCCAATCCTCACCGGTGCTTTATCCACAGTCCTTGTGGACAACCGCTGGCCCAGTGTGGAGGACACGCGACCCGGGTGTGCACTCCCTGGGTACAGGCCTGGGGACAACTGCTACACCCCAGCCCAAAACCGTCTCCGACTAGGTCTTTCGCTACCAACAGGCGGTGGACAGAAATTGCTGGGCGGCATTTTTCCGACGATCCCTCAATTTGCGGACGGGGGTTGACAATCGATCGTCGGCCGTGCAATCCACAGGCGTTGTGCACAGCTCGCCCCCATGGGGCAGCACGTCAACCGGGCTCGGCGAGCGGCCCAATTTGCCTCCGACTTGGGACGACACCAACTCCGACATACTCTGGGGGGGTATCTGACACCCGCACCAATCAATGCACGAGGAGACCGATGACTCCGACTAGCGCTGCGACCGCCACCGGCCACCACCCCAGCGGCCCGGGTACCGCGCCGCACGGCTACATCGCGCAGAAAGATGCCTACCTCAAACGCCTCCGCCGGATCGAGGGGCAAGCGAGGGGTCTGCAACGAATGGTGGAGCAGGAGCAGTACTGCATCGACATCCTCACCCAAGTGTCTGCCATGACCAGCGCGCTGCGCTCGGTCGCCCTGGGCCTGCTGGACGAGCACCTGCAGCACTGCGTCGTCCGAGCCGCCCAGGAAGGCGGCGAGGAGGCCGAGGCCAAGCTGCACGAGGCTTCCCAGGCGATCGCTCGCCTCGTCCGGTCCTGACCGGTCCGGTTTCGTCCTTGATCACCCGACACCCAGAGAGGCCATCAACATGAGCACCACCAGCACGTACCTCGTCAGCGGCATGACCTGCGCACACTGTGTCAACGCGGTCACCGAGGAGGTCAGCGGTCTGGCCGGAGTGAGCGAGGTGACAGTCGACCTGGACACCGGCGTCCTCACCGTCACCAGTGACACTGACGTGCCGTTCGTCGATATCGCCGGTGCGGTCGACGAGGCCGGCTACGCCGTCGCCCCGGCCTGACCCAGCTCGCAGCACAACGCCAAGAGCTCCTCGCCGTCGTCCTAGGCTCGCGCCATGAGCGACTGCCGGACGATCGTGATCACCGGCGCCACCGACGGTCTGGGCCGTGCGGTAGCTCTCTCCTTGGCCGCCGACGGCCATCGGCTGATCCTGCACGGCCGGCGATCTGAGGCGTTGGCCGCGCTGGCCGACGAGGTCGGCGCTACCGGGACAGAGAAACCGGCCATCGTGGTCGCCGATCTGTCCAGTTTGGCCGAAGTGCACACCCTGCCCGACCAGATCGGTGCCGTCACCGACCACGTCGACGTGCTGGTCAACAACGCCGGGGTGGGTGGCGGCGAGCCGGACGGGCACGACCGGCGACTGACTGTCGACGGACACGAGTTGCGGTTCGCGGTCAACTACCTGGCGCCCTTCGACCTCACGCACCGCTTGCTGCCCCAGATCACCGACGGCGGCCGGGTGGTCAACGTGGCCTCCCTGGGTCAGGCGCCGGTCCGGTTCGACGATCTGAGCTCAGAGCACGGCTACGACGGTTGGCTGGCCTACAACCGCTCGAAGCTCGCCCTGATCACCTGGGGCTTCACCCTGGCCGAACGCCAACACCGGGTCAGCGTGAACAGCCTGCACCCTGGCACGTATATGCCGACCAAGATGGTGCTCGACAATGCGATCAGCCAGATCCACACGCTGAAATCCGGAGTCGAGGCGACCACCCGGCTGATCGTCGATCCCGGGCTGGAGGGAGTCACCGGTCGTTTCTACGACCGCCTCCGCCAAACCCCGGCTCACGTCGACCAGGCCTACGATCGCTCCGTACGGGAGCGGCTGTGGCAGCTGAGCCTGGAACTGACCGGCGCTCCCGAACCGGCCTGTTCGGCACCAGCCTGATCGCCGCACGTCTGATCGGGGCCAGCCTGATCGCCGCTGGCCGAACCCGTCACGCGAGCCGAGCCCTGACCCTCCCCTCCATCATGTCCTGCAGCACGTCGACGGTCTCGGGACGCAAGTCCACCTGAAGGCTGCGAGCCTGAGCCGCCAGCTGCAGGGTCAGTCGCTCAACCTCGATGTGATTGCCCGCCCGGTGCTCGGTCTTGATCCGTGCGACCAGCAGCAACTCATCGCCCGGGGCAGCCGCCAACGCGCGGGTGGCCGCCCAGCGAGCCAGCTGGATGTCGGAGTCGCCGAGCGCACGGTCGGCCAGCTCGACGCCAAGGTCCCGGATGACCGAGATCATGTCGGTGCGTAGTCCTTCGGCCCAGTGCCACTGGCAGGGGGCCGCGTCGGCCAGCGGCGCGCCCCGGACCAGCTGGAGAGCCGCTTCCAAGCCGCTGGTACTGGTCCGGTTGATCCCCCGGCCGGTGAGGATCTGCAGCCGCTGCCAATCCGAGCTGACCGCCGGATGCAGCATGATGCGACCGCTGTAGGCGTCGGGGAGATACGGATCGCCCGCGTCGTCAGCGCCCAGCCACGCTCGGAGCCGGCTCACGTTCGAACGCCGGGTCCCCTCGGCTACGACCAACGCGGTCGCCATCTCGTGAGCGCGGGTGCCGGGATGCTCCAGCAGCCAGCCGCAGTACTCCAGGCACTGCCGTGCTGCCCGCGTCGGGGTCGGCCCCGCCGCGCCGTCCAGCTCGACCGGACCGAGCAGCTGCAGCACCGGATTGCTCGGCGGCCGGCTGCTGGTGGTGCCCTGCTGGCTCATCGCTGCTCCTTCCCGGTCGTCGGTGTCGTGGTCTGGTGGCCCTGTCCAGCCGGCGAATCTTCGGCCAAGGTAGGTAACGTTGTCGGGTGGATCCGGATCGTGCCACCAAGGTGCCGGACCGGTGTCGGTCCGGCCGGTGGTTTCTACCAAGTCGATCACGGCCGAGACCGCCGGCGGCTCGAGGAGCTGGGGGGTGATGACGAGGCCGGCTGGTTCGATCCTGGCCTCGGTCCCCTCACCGATCGAGGAGATCTCCATCTGCCACTCGCCGTCGGCGGCGCCGGCCACGACAGCGGCGATGCTCACCGGTGGCTCGCCCAGCAGTAAGCCGGACAGTCGGGAGCGCTCAGCCTGGGACAGCGGACGGTTGATCAACACAATCGTCGGCGCCCAGGGATCCACTCGATCCGGGTCGACGCGATGACCGGCGACCGAACCGGCGCTCGGCTGCCGACGCTGCTCCTCGGCCCGCCGCTCGAGCCGGTGCAGAACCGGCCCGAGATCCTCGGCCCGAGTGACGTTGTGCTGGCCCAGGGCTGCCGGCAGCTCCTGGCAGACGTCCACCATGATCAACTCGAGTTCTTCGGCCCACGGAGAGCAAGAGAGTTCGACGGCCAGGGCGGCCAGCGCGGCGCCGGATCGTTCGAGGTCGTCCGCGATGATGGAGGTCAGCCGCAACGCCTCCAGGTCGGCGACCACCAGTCCATGATCAGCACTGCTGCCCAGGGTGGCCAACGCCGGGTAGGGACGGACGGCGTCCTCGATCCCCGGCACCGTACGCAGATGGTCGACGTCCGAAGCAGCCAACGTCCAAGTGGCGCCGGCGACCTCAAACGCTACCGGCGCCTCGACGTCGTCGGCGGCCATCTCGAGTACCACGCGGTCGTCATGCACCCGGGCCAGGACGAGCTGAGGCGGCTTCGTCCCATGATGGTGGCAATGGGCCGCGATCGCGCGCGTGGCCAGGTCTAGGGTTCGCAAACTCAGCGGCCGCTGCCGGCGTCCGAGTTGAGTCTCGACCACCCCCCCTCGCAGTGGCGGCGGTGC
>JAKDLH010000201.1 GCA_030452945.1 Microlunatus sp.
GCCCTTGGCGGGGTTCTCCGGGTATCCCGACACCCACTTCATTCCGATCCTGTCCGAGCCGCCGAGGTAGGCGGGCATAGCGTGGATGAAAGAGTGGTCGCGGGAGGCGATCTTGGGCTTTGGTGGGTTCTGGACAAGTCCGCGTGCTTTTTCACTGAACGCGTCATCGAGGACGTCGATGATCTCCGCCCACGTCAGTCCCAGACTCTCAAGGTCTTCGCGGTTCAGCACCAGCATGTGGTTTTCACTCATCACCTGACCGTAGCGGTCGGGGCGTCGATCTGGCTCGCGCGGTCAGCCGATCACACCGTACGGCGTCCAACCCGTGTCGCGGAGGAACAGCCCGATCGTGGCGACTTGACCCGGGTCTTGGCTGATTCGAAGTAGGTCGCATCGCGTTGGTGCAAGGCTGCTGCGATGGAGCCACCAACCCCCGCTGATGAGTCCGCCAGCGGTGATCGGCAGATCCGAGTCGTGGCGAAGCGACGTCGCAGTACGACAATGACCGACGCTCGCAACGCCGTGCGACAGGTACTCGGGGTGAGCTGGCACGTCGAGTCTCTCGTACGCGCCGGTCGGCAGGTGCTGATGAGAACCGTCGGCACCCACGCGGTCGGTACGGATGCTCATGCTCGGGCTAGTCACGAAGACGCGCTGGCGATGTCGGACACCCACCTGTTCACCAAGGTGGAGGCTGATGTCCCAATTCGGGGATACGCCGAAAACCTCGACGCCGTCGCGGACCTGTCCCGCCTGTCTAAGGGATCTGGCACTCCGCTCTATTGGGTGCACGAGACGCTGCGCTGGCAACAAGCCCTGGATTTGATGCCGGAAGCGGTCCGGGGGGGGTTTGGAATATCGATCGGCCAGCCGGACACCGGCTACACCATTCACCCGAATCTGGGCACGGCAGGGTTGGATCTCGAGCACGACTGGGACGTGATCAGCAACGACGACGACGCCTTCGACGACCTGCAACAGAACTTGCTGTGGCCGTTGCCCTTCCCAGGTCACGGTACGTCCACCGCTAGCGTGGTTGTCGGGCACGGTGACCCCACCGTCGGCATCGTCGGCTTGACCCCGGCGGCCAGGTTGGTTCCGTTCCGCGCGACCGAGAGCGTGGTGCAGGTCTTCGATTCCGACGTGGCCAGAGCGGTCGCCCGAGCCCGGGACGTGGGATGTCATGTCGTCACCATGAGCCTGGGTGGAAAAGGGTTCTTCGGTCTTGAGGAAGAGATCCAACGCGCCGTGGACCAGGGCATGATCGTGATGGCGGCCGCCGGGAACTACGTCCGCTTCGTCACCGCGCCCGCCAGTTATGCCAACTGTCTTGCCGTCGCCGCCACCGGCCCGGACGACACGATGTGGTCGGGCTCGTCACGAGGGCGTGCGGTTGACGTGTCCATGCCCGGTGCCGAGGTCCCGGCGGCGCGGTGGACCGACGACCGGCTGCCCTTCGTCGGGCCGAGCAACGGCACGTCCTTCTCCGTAGCCCACCTCGCCGCCGCAGCCGCGCTCTGGTTGGCCTTGCACGGCCCTGCGACGTTGATCACGGCGTACGGCGGATCAGGGGTTCAGGCCGCATTCCTGGCCGTACTGCGCTGGCCCGGAGTCTGTGCCGTGCCAGCGGACTGGGACACGGACTGGGGTGTCGGTCGCGTGGACTTGCCGTCGCTGCTCGCGGCCCCGCTGCCGAGCTCGGACGACATCCGCGCCATCGCGGCGTTCCAGCTTCCGACAGACGCCGCCGTCGGTCGCATCTCTGCGGCACTGAGCGCCGATCCTGTCGTCGTGCGGAAGCGTTTGGCGGCACTGCTGCGCGCGGAGGACACCCAGGTGTTCGCCGAGCTCCTCGACCGACATGAGGGGGAGCTGGTCTACCTCGCCTACGCCGACCCGTCGTTCGCCGACGCTGTCGCCGCGATCGATGGGATGCCGAGCGGCGCCTTCCGGCTTGACGGGGTGAGCCGCCTCCTCGCCGCGCGGCTGAGCTGACACAGCTATCCACCGGGTCTGGCAGTCAGGGAGCCGCGGTGGCGGTTGGTGGAGCGTCGCTTGCGAGACGTCGGCCCGGCTCCAGCCGCTGCCCCTAAGACGGTCCTTTTGTGGGGCTCGCCTGCTTCAGCGGACCGCTCGCCCGGTCCCGGTGGCGGCATCGATCCTGCTGCTCTGTGAACACCCGCGCGTACCCCACCAGAAGTTGATCCATCACCCCGGTCTGCCAGCCTCAACATCGGCTTGTCAACCGGCACAAGCCATCTTCGGGCTCTCTCGCGGAGAGGAACGACTCGCGAGACATTCCTGTGCCCACTGGGTGACCGCTGATGCCAATTCTCGCCCTCCGATGGCCACCACATAATTTCGGGCATGGCATACGACCCATTGGAAGAGTCGATTCGACTTATCAACGGCGAACCGGTCGCGGGTGCTGAGAAACTGACGCGACGCCGGCGTTTCCTTCCGGTGGCCGTTGATGTGGATGGCGACATCGCCGTGACCATGTTTTTGCGCCGGGCTCACGGTGGCGCTGCGTGGGAACAGCACGTGCTTAGAGCAACTAAATCACGGTGGTCTGTGCTCGGCGGCGCAGGCTCAGGACTAGAGGAGCTTGACGTTCTGACTCATCCCGCACCAGTAGGAGCCGGTCACTTTCTCCAAGAGGACGGTAGCGGCGGCGCCGCCGCTGCCAGCGCATGGATTCAGTACGCACTACTCCGCTGCGACCCAAGGGTTGCGCTTGTACTCGTGGACCATCGTCGCGAGCTCAGTCGACCGCAGCACGGTCGCATGGTGATCGTGTGGTCGGGCCGTCGAGGAGTTGCGGTTACCGCCTTGGGCCATCGTGGTCAAGAACTAGAGTCCCTGCTACTCGGCGGGTGAGTTACCGAATGTCTCTCAAGGGATCCGTCATCAGGTGGTCCTGCTGACGCTTCGCACGACAGTCGGCTGCCGACGATGGGGCAGACGTTTACCAACTGCGCCAGGAGCGCGTCCTCATTGACGGCTCGCGCCATCAGGTGTTCAAGCGCTACTTTCGTGCCCTGCAGCTCGCTGCCGAGATCGGTGGTCAGTTATGCACGACGGAGCGTACTTCGTCGTCGCGACCACGAATGGGCTGGCGCTTTGATCAAGGTTGACGCTGCCCGGTACACGGTCCGGTTACGGAACGGTTCTGCTCGTCAGGCGTCAAATCCTGGACATCCAAGGCGGAATCGGCACGCAGATCATCCTTCTAGGCCGCGGCATGAAGGTCCTCGAACTTCCGCGCGGTGAGGTAGACGGGCCGAGAAGACACTCGACGGCGTGCCGCCGTCAGCGGTAGACGCAACGTCACAACAACAAGGCCGGGAAGTCGCTGCCGGTAGATGCCGATCGTGCCGGTATCGACGACGTCAGCGAGCACGACGTCGATACCAACGGATCGCAGACGCTGTGCGAGGTCACAGGCGTTCTCCACGCCGACGCGTTGCTGCTTCGACGCGCATCAGGTCTGTCCATGTGCAAGCTGATGTGTGAACATCTGGGTGAGAGGCGGTTTCAGGAATGGCGGTGGGTATCTTCGCTGGCATCGCGGTCAACGACTTCCGACAGGCGTTGGACTGGTACAAGCGCCTGCTCGGCGCCGAGCCGGCGTTCTTTCCGAACGATGTTGAGGCGGTGTGGCAACTTGCCGAGGACCTTCACGTGTACATCATTCAAGACGCGGACCGGGCGGGCGGCGCAGTCGGCATGATCTGGGTGGATGACCCGGTCGTCGAGATCGCCAGGATTGCCGATCAGGGCATCGAGCCCGTCAACGTCGAAGAACACGACGGAGTCTGGAAGTACGTGTTCCATGACGCCGACGGCAATGAGACCGGTGTCGGCGGACAGGTCGCGTCGCCTTAGGCCGGCGAGGTAGACCCAGACCGGGTGAAGCGAGGGATCAGGCCAGCCTGGGCAAGCGGTGGGCCGGGCTCCGAGTCCTCGACCAGGATGGCGACCGGGTCTCATGGGCTCAGATCGGAGTGCGAAACGCCGTGAAATTGCTGCCGTGGCACCTGGGCCATCTCGCCGTCACACGCATCGCTCTCCAAGTGCGGCAGCCCGCACCATCGGGGCCACCTATGCTGTGTCGCTGACGATCCCCGCTGTCAGCATCTGGCTGGCCATCTCCGACTCCACCGGACGCGCCTTGCATGACTTGGCCGCTGGAACAAGGGTCGTCGCTGCACCTTGAACGACGACCGTCGATCCGGCCGATTTCAAGGCGCTGGTCGCTAACATCCGGCACGGGACAGGTCACTTCACGTCACAATCGATCGACGGTCCGCTACTGCCTGCGTTCCGCAGCGCGGTGGTTGCGCGTCCCGTCTGAGACGCCGAGCGCCCGCCGGGAGGTGCCCGCAAGACGGTCCGCTGGAGAAGATCGAGAAGCTACTCGCCGTTTTTTGGTCATCGAGGCCGAATCCTGTTTCGCATGCCGACGTCAATCGGTGATTGTTGACGATGACTGACTGGCGACGTCCTTCCTCGCCGGGTGCATCTGGACGGTGTCGGGTATCCACTCGAGTAGGTCGCCGGGTTGGCAGTCCAGGACTTCGCACATGGCTTCGAGTGTGGACAGGCGCACGGCCTTGGCTCGTCCGTTCTTAAGGACAGCCACGTTTGCCGGTGTGATGCCCACCCGGGAGGCGAACTCGGAGACAGGCATCTTGCGTCGAGCGAGTTCGACATCGATGCGTACGACGATGGCCATCAGATGACGGCGTCCATCTCGGTTCGTAGTGCGGTGGCTTGATGCAGCAGGGCCCGCATGACGATCATGAGCGACATCATTCCCAGGGCGGCCACGGTGGCGAACAGTGCGACGGCGGGCACGGTGATCGGCCCCGCTGCGGTGACCACGAGGTACACGAGAGCTACGAATGAGATGACTGCCGTGGCGCCCAGCGTCCACACGATCGTGTCAACCCAGATGAACATCTGCGGGTCGAAGATTCGGGACGCCTGGACCGCTGCCAGGAGGCGCCAGACGCACATCAGGACGACGTCGACACACACGAGGCCCAGGATCGACAGCGCCAGGACGGGCCAGCGCAGGTAGGCCACTTCGGGATTGTCGCGAGCCATCCAGCCCGACATCCATGGCAGCACCACCACCTGCAAGGTGAGGCAAGTGGCTAGTCCGATGCCGATCACAGCCCGCAGGGTCACGATAGGTAGTCTGCCCGTCATGAAACGATAGTCAATGACTAGCTATCGAATGTCAATAGGTTTCGCATTGCCACTGCGGGCGCCGTGGCTGACTTCTGTTGCTGTTCGACGAGCGCAGCGCTGATCCTCCGACGCTCATCGGTTCAGGTAGCGCAGCACGGCCAGCACTCGTCGGTGATCATCGGAACTGACCGGTAGCCCGAGGGTGTCGTAGATGCCCGAGACGTGCTGCACGACGGCCTTCTCGGTGATGAACAGCTGCTGGGCGATGGAGGAGTTACTCCGACCGGCCGCCATCAGCTCCAGCACCTCGCGCTGGCGGCGGGTGATCCGTTCCAGACCGGCGTTGTGGGCGGCCCGGGCCAGCATGCCGGCCACGACCTCGGGATCGATCACGGTGCCGCCGTGACAGATCCGATCGACGTCGCCGAGGAACGTGGACAGGTCACCGATCCGCTGCTTGAGCAGGTAGCCGACACCGGCTGGGTCCTGCTCCATCAGCTCCAGCGCGTACTGCCGGTGCACGAACTGCGACAGTACGAGAACAGCAGTCGACGGCCGGGTCCGGCGGATCTCCAAAGCTGCGATGAGCCCCTCGTCGGTGAAGGTCGGCGGCATCCGGATGTCGGTGACCACCAGCTCCGGCTGCCGCTTCGCCACCTCCTCGAGCAGCTCGTCGGCGGTGCCGGCGACGCCGACGACCTCGACACCGCCTGACTCCAGCACGCGGGTCAGACCTTCGCGGATCAGCGGATGGTCCTCCGCGATCACGGCACGCACGGCACCTCCGCGTAGATCCGGGTGCCAGTCCCCGTGGAGCTTTCCACCACCAGCCGACCGCCAAGCACCGTCACCCGATCGGCCAGACCGCGCAGACCGCCCCGTCCTTTTTCCGGCACGGCACCTCCGACGCCGTCGTCGCGCACTCGCACCTCCACTCGGGTGTCGTCGCGGTCGAGCTGTACGTCGATGCGGGTGGCATGGGCGTACTTGATCGCGTTGGTGAGCGCCTCGGCCAAAACGAAGTACGCCGTCGTTTCCACCACCTCGGGTAGCGCCGCGTCCTCCCCATGCAGGGTCAGCTCTGTGCTGATCGGCAGCAGGTCGACGAAGTCCCGGGCTGCGGCGAACAGGCCACGCTCGACCAGGATGGCCGGCATCAGTCCGTGCGCCAGACGCCGCAGGTCG
>JAKDLH010000202.1 GCA_030452945.1 Microlunatus sp.
TTTGTTGATCGCGCTGCTGGCCGCCGTCTCGGGTCTGCTGCTGGTCGCGGTTTTGTTGATCGCGCTGCTGGCCGCCGTCTCGGGTCTGCTGCTGGTCGCGGTTTTGCTGATCCCGCTGCTGGCCACCGTCTCGGGTCTGCTCAGCGTCGCGGGCGCCGTTGTCACGACCCTGTTCGCGATGCTGGTGGTCGTTTCCCTCGTGAGCGGGCGCTGGCGAGTCGTTGCGCTCAGCCTGCTCGCCGCGCACCCGATCCGCTTGATGCTGATTCTCCTGGGCGGGCTGCTCGTGCCGGAGTTCTTGAGCGGCCGGTGCAGCAGCCTCGGAGGGGGGCTGGCTCTCTTGCCGCTGACCGGCACCAGGCCGCTCCACCCGGCCGTCTGAGGCACCCGGCGGCGCACCAGCGGTCTGGGAATCACCGCCCTGAGCGTCACCAGACTGGGCGCCGCGGATGGCGTCGATCAACTGGCCCTTGCGCAGACCGCCGGACTTTACGCCTAGGGACTGCGCCAACTGCTTCAGCTCGGGCAGCACCATCGCCTCGAGTCCGGTGCCTTTGCGACGACGGCGGTCACCGACTCCGTCGGTGGTGACGGCCTGCGCCTCGGCGGTATCTGTCACGAACGTCCTTTCGGAATGGGCGAACTCGGCGCCCCAGTCCAGTCACTTCTGGCCAGAACCACTTCTGCGCCAGATTTACTACTAGGTCGACGGCGTGTTTCGTCTCGCCGGCCGTGGTCTTCGTCAAGTCCACCCGTGCCCACAGCGATTCGCTGGTGGCATGGAGTGTGTCGACGGGGCTTTGGGAGTCTCCGTCGCGCCGGACCTGGGCGGCGCAAGACCAGAACAGCACACGGATTATCAGAGAGATCTCCGACACGGTTCACCGTTCGGCTTACAAATAGGCTACACCAACTCCGGGGTAACCGGCACCGGACCGACCTGGCACGTCTCCGGCTCTTCCCGACCTCCTTGAGCTGGCGCTGCACTCCTTGAGCTGGCGCTGCGGCGTTCGGCTCAACGGCGGTTACACCAGTACCCGCGCGCCCACCCCGATTCGGAACCGACGGCAGCTGAAACCTGCCGTTGCCGGGACCCATCCGCTGGCGGCTGCGCAGTCGAGGGTCTGCGAGGTGCCAAGAACCAGTACCGTCGGGCCGGCGCCGCTGATCACCGCGGGCAACCCGACCCCCCGCAACTGGGTCATCAGCTCGGTCGATCGGGGCATCGCCGATCGGCGGTACTCCTGGTGCAGCCAGTCTCGCGTGGCCTCCCAGAGCAGCTCCGGCCGACCGGCGACGGCTTCCACCAACAGCGCAGCCCGCGCGGAGTTGGCCGCCGCATCCACGTGCGGCACCCAGCTCGGCAGGAGTTCGCGGGCCGCGGTCGTGGCCAGGCCCGTCGTGGGGGTGAAGACCACCGCCCTCAGGTCCGGAGCAACCCGGCCCTCCATCACGGCGACGCCGTCGCGGCCCTCGTACGCGAGCACGAAGCCCCCGTAGATCGCCGCCGCCACGTTGTCGGGATGGCCCTCGATCGCAGTGGCGTGCCGCAAAGTCCAGCCCGGATCCGGGGGCAAGCCGGCCAAGGTCCGCGCGGCGAGCAGGCCGGCCACGATGGCCGCTGAGGAGGAACCAAGACCGCGACCGTGCGGGATCGTGTTGTGACAGCTCAGAGCCAGTCCGGTGACCCCGACCCTCAGATCTGCCAGTCCGAGCAGAGCCGAGCGGATGATCAGATGCGTCTCGTCCCGCGGCACCTGATCGGCACCCTCGCCACTCACCTGGATCGCGAAACCACTCTCCTGGATCCGGAGCGAGACCCGCTCGACCCAGTCCAGGGCCAACCCGAAGCAGTCGAAGCCGGGCCCGAGGTTGGCGCTGGTGGCCGGCACCTCGACCACCACACGCCGATCCTCGACGCCGGTCACCGTTGGCTCGCCCATCACAGTCGGATCGACGGCGCTCAGCTGTGAAGCCCGCAGGCTTGCGCGACTTTGCCCAAGTCCGCGGCGACCACCTCGGCCTGCAACGTCCGCTGGGACAGCGCCGTGTCGATGTCCTTGAGACCGTGACCGGTCACGGTGACCACGATCCGTTGACCGCGGTCGACCTCTCCACCCGTGGCCAGCGCGAGCAGACCGGCCACCCCGGACGCGGACGCCGGTTCCACGAACACACCCTCCCGAGCGGCCAGAAACGCTTGTGCGCTGAGGATCTCCTCGTCGGTGACCGCCCCGAAAAGCCCTTCTGACTCCTCCTTTGCGGCGACCGCGAGGGCGGTCGAAGCGGGGTCGCCGATGCGGATGGCCGTGGCCACCGTCTCCGGGTTCGGCACCGGGTGACCCAGCACCAGCGGAGCCGCACCGGTGGCTTGGAACGCCCACATCCGAGGCCGATGGTTCGCGTTGCCGGCCTCGGCATACTGCACGTAGCCGCGCCAGTAGGCGGAGATGTTGCCTCCATTGCCGACCGGCAGCACGTGCAGGTCCGGCGCGTCCCCGAGATCGTCGATGACCTCGAAGGCCGCGGTCTTCTGGCCCTCGATCCGAGCCGGGTTCACCGAGTTCACCAGTGCGACGGGATAGCTCTCGGCCAACGCCCGGGCCAATCGCAGACAGTCGTCGAAGTTGCCTTGCACCTGCACCACCTGGGCACCGTGCACGATGGCCTGCGCGAGCTTCCCGGCCGCGATCCGGCCGGCCGGCAGCAGCACGATCGGCTTCAGACCACCGCGAGACGCGTAGGCGGCGGCCGAGGCGGAGGTGTTGCCGGTGGATGCGCACACCACGGCCTCAGCCCCAGCTCCGGCAGATACGCTGACGGCCACCGTCATCCCCCGGTCCTTGAACGACCCGGTCGGATTGGCGCCTTCGACCTTCAACCAGACCTCACAGTCGAGTTCGGCCGACAGCACCGGCGCGGCGATCAACGGGGTGCTCCCCTCGCCCAGAGTGATAACCGGATCGGTGTCGGTCACGGGCAGCCAGGAACGATAGCGATCAATCACCCCGCGACGCGACGTCATCGTCTCGGTCGTCATCAGCGGAACCTCTCGGGAGTGAGGAGGGATTCTGGAGACCCGGCGTCGAGTTCTGTACCGAAAACTACCAACCATCGTGGATACCGGTACAAAAGTCCCGTCTGGGCAGGACCGTCGGGGGCGGTCACGTCTCCCCCTCCACTCGCATCACACTGGTCACATCGCGGACGGAGGGCAGGGTCCGCAGCGCCCGGACCGTAGCCGACAGAGCCGCGTCGGTTGCTCGATGGGTGACGACCACCAGCTGCGCGTCCGTGCCGCGGCCTTGCTGACGTACGGTCTGGATCGACACGCCGTGCTCGGCGAAGCAGGCGGCGACGGTGGCCAGGACACCGGTCACGTCGGCCACCTCCAAGCAGACGTGGTAGCGCGTGACGACGTCATCGATCGGGTCGATCGGTCGCGCCGCGTAGCTGGACTCCCCCGGTCCCGCAGCACCGCGGACTCGGTTGCGAGCGACCGTCACCAGATCGCCCAACACGGCGCTGGCCGTCGGCGAGCCACCGGCGCCGGGACCGTAGAACATCAGTCGGCCGGCGGAGCGGGACTCCACGAAAACCGCGTTGTAGGCACCGGTGACCGAGGCCAGCGGGTGGCTGCGCGGGATCATCGCCGGGTGCACGCGGACCGAGACACCACGTGGCCCGGCGCCATCGACCGCTGGCGATAGCTCGCAGAGGGCGAGCAGCTTGACGACCGAACCCATCTCCCGCGCCGAGGCGATGTCGGAGGTCGTCACCTCGCTGATCCCCTCGCGATAGACGTCGGCGGCACCTACCCGGGTGTGAAACGCCAGACTGGCCAGGATGGCGGCCTTTGCGGCCGCGTCGAACCCGTCCACATCGGCTGTGGGGTCGGCCTCGGCGTAGCCCAGGGCCTGCGCGTCGACGAGGGTCTCGGCGAAGCCGGCGCCCTGGCTGTCCATCTTGTCCAGGATGTAGTTGGTGGTGCCGTTGACGATGCCGATCACCGAGGTGATCTCGTCGCCCACCAACGACTCTCGCAGCGGCCTGACGATCGGGATCGCGCCGGCGACGGCGGCCTCGAAGTAGAGGTCGACACCGGACTGTTCGGCGGCCGCGTACAAGGTCGCGCCGTCCTCGGCCAGCAGGGCCTTGTTGGCGGTGACCACCGAGGCGCCGTGCCGCAGCGCGCTCAGGATCAACGACCTCGCGGGCTCGATGCCCCCGATCACCTCGATCACCAGGTCCACTCCGGACCGGGAGACCAACCCCTCCGCGTCGGTGGTGAACAGCCCGGCGTCGAGGCCCTCGCGGGGGCGGTTCAGCCGACGAACGGCGATGCCGACCAGTTCCAGCGGACGACCCACCCGGGCGCGCAGGTCGCTCGCCGAGTCGATGAGGAGGCGGGCCACCTCCGAGCCCACCACGCCGCAGCCGAGCAGGGCGACCCGAAGCGGGGGCGTCGGCTCGCCACCGGTGGATGGTCCCGACACCTTCTCGGTGGTCGTCACGTCTGCCTCACGTCTCGCGCTACCCCTCCTCCGCGACCGGCGGTCAGCGGCAGTTCATTGTTGCCATTGCCTTGCGGCAGTCTTCCTCATCGTCTTGCTTACTCATTGCCTTGCGGCAGTCTTCCTCATCGGCACCCCGCCCGGCGAACGCGTCGGATCAAGGACCCACGTCCAGTTGCAACAGGTCGTCCAGGGTTTCGCGCCGCAGCAGGGTCTGGACCTGCCCGTCCCGCACCGAGACGACCGGGGGTCGAGGCACATGGTTGTAGTTGCTCGCCATCGACCGGCTGTACGCGCCGGCGGCTGGGACCGCCAGGAGGTCTCCGGGCCTGATGTCGGCGGGCAGGAACTCGTCGCGCACCAAGATGTCGCCGCCCTCGCAGTGCTTGCCGACCACCCGGCTGATGGCCGGTCCCGCCGTCGAGCGGCGGGAGGCAAGGGTGGCGGAGTACTCAGCGGCGTACAGGGCCGTACGGATGTTGTCGCTCATTCCGCCGTCGGTGGCTACGTAGGTCCGGATGCCGCCTCCGGCGAGATGGACCTGCTTGACCGTGCCGACGGTGTAGAGGGCAAACGTGCTCGGACCGCTGATGGCCCGACCCGGTTCGATCGACAGGTGCGGCACGGTGATGCCGAGAGCGGCGCACTCGGTCTGCACGATGCGGCGCAACGACTGGGCCAGCACGGGCGTGGTCGCGGGCGTGTCGGTGCTGGTGTACGCGATGCCGAACCCGCCGCCGAGATCGAGTTGTGGCAACTGAACTCCGGTTGCCCCGGCGAACCCGGCGTGCAGCGCGAGCGTACGGCGGGCCGCGACCGCGAACCCGTCGGTCTCGAAAATCTGCGAGCCGATGTGGGAGTGGGTGCCCACCAACTCCAGTTCGGGAGCCTCGTGCACGGCGTGGAGCGCGGCCAGCGCCTGACCGGAGGCGATCGAGAACCCGAACTTCTGATCTTCGTGGGCGGTGGCGATGTACTCGTGGGTGTGCGCCTCGACCCCTGTGGTGACCCGGATCATCACCCGCGGGCGCTCGTCCAGGTCGCGAGTGGTGACCAACCGTCTGATCCGGTCGATCTCGTCGAAGGAGTCGACGATGATCCGACCGAGGCCGGCATCGAGGGCGAGGTTGATCTCCGCGTCGCTCTTGTTGTTGCCGTGCAGGCCCATCCGGCGTGGCTCGACCCCGGCGCGCAGGGCCACGGTCAGCTCGCCCCCGGTACAGACGTCGACGCCGAGCCCCTCCGCGGCCACCCAGCGGGCGACCGCGGTGCACAGGAACGACTTGCCCGCGTAGTAGACGTCCCAGCCCGCGAACGCCTCCGCGAAATCGCGCGCACGGCTACGCAGGTCGTCCTCGTCCAGCACGTAGACCGGTGTGCCGACCTGCTCCGCCAGTGCGGTCACACTCACCCCGGCGACGGTCAACACGCCGTCTGCGTCTTTGTCGACGTGCTGGCTCCACAGTCGGGGCAGCAGGTCATTGACGTCGGCGGGCACCCTGAGCCAGCCCGGCGCTCGAGTGAGGACGTCGGCGTGGATCGAGCCGGCGACATGGGTGTGCGTCACCCGATCACTGTCTCAGAGTGGACAGCTTGTGGCGCGATCCGCCAGCACCTGGACCACGACGCGCCCGGCCGAAGTGGACAATTTCGACCACGTGGCCGAACTTCGTGCCGCACACGTCCCCCGACACGACCAGATTTGACCTCGAGGTCAGAACTCGCGCCTTGTCGGTGTCCGTGGTTCGGCCGCCCCGCCGACCACTGGTAAAGTCACTTCCGGTCCAACGCCGGGCCCCCGTAGCTCAGGGGATAGAGCACCGCCCTCCGGAGGCGGGAGCGCAGGTTC
>JAKDLH010000203.1 GCA_030452945.1 Microlunatus sp.
GCCGACCCGACGCTCCAAGGTCTTGAAGCCTTGGTTGGCTAGTTCGCCGTTGGTGGTGCCGGAGAAGGTCAGAATCGCCTCGGCCAGCTTCACGTCGGTGTCGATCGCCGGCCGGCCGTCCCCGGCGCCGCCCCGCATCACCCCGGTGCTCGACGCCAGCCGCTCGACCTGCTCCTCCAGCCGGTAGGTCACGTTCTTAACGGTGAAGCCGAGCCGGTCGGCCAGGGGCCCGACCGTGGCCAGTTTGTCGGCGACGGCGGTGTAGTCACGTTCCACGATCTGCAGCGCCGGCATCGTCTTGCCGGGGATCGGGGCGACATCGCCGCGGGTCCAGTCCCGGACCACCCCGCCCGGTTGAGACGTCTCGCCTGGGGTGTCGTGCTGCATCGGCACCGCGACCAGATCGTGCCGGGTGCCGAGGTGGGTCTTGGCCTGTCGGGACAACTCCTCGGCGATCAGGTGGAAAGCGTCAAAGTCGCTCTTGGCTTCCCACGGCGGGTCGATCGCCGGCGAGAACGCGTGGACGAACGGGTGCATGTCGGTCGAGGACAGGTCGTGCTTCTCGTACCAGGTCGCCGCCGGCAGCACGATGTCGGACAGCAGCGTGGTCGAGGTCATCCGGAAGTCGGCGGACATCAGCAGGTCGAGCTTGCCCTCAGGTGCGTCGTCGCGCCAGGCGACGTCGCGTGGGCGGACATCGGGCGAACCTTCCTCGGCGGTCACGTCGGAATTGGTGCCGAGCAGGTGCTTCAGGAAGTATTCGTTGCCCTTGGCCGAGGAGCCCATCAGGTTGGAGCGCCACAGTACGAGGGTGCGCGGCCAGTTCTCCGGCGCGTCCACGTCGGCGATAGCGGGTTTGATGCTGCCTTCGGCGAGGGCGTTGGCCACGTAGGTCCCGACGTCGGGCGCCTCCCCCGACTCCACCGCGGCCTTGGCCTGCTCGCCGAGTTCGAGCGGGTTCACGTCGAACTGCGGGTAGAACGGCATCCAACCCAGCCGCGCCGACTGCGCGATCGTGTCGGCGGTGTGCATGCCGGTGAAGTTGCCCTCGGCCAACGGCGAGGCCAAGGCGTCGGCGGCGTACCCGTCGTAGCGCCACTGGTCGGTGTGCATGTACCAGTAGGCCGTGCCGATCATGGTCCGTGGTGGCCTGGACCAGTCCAACGCGTTGGCCAGGGAGATCCAGCCGGTGATCGGCCGGCACTTCTCCTGGCCGACGTAGTGCGCCCAGCCGCCCCCGTTGCGGCCCATCGAGCCGGTCAGCAACAGCATGCTGAGGACCGCACGATAGGTCGCGTCGGCGTGAAACCACTGACAGATCCCGGCGCCCATGATGATCATGGACCGGCCCTTGGATTCCTCCGCGTTGCTGGCGAACTCCCGGGCGATGCGGATGCACGCCTCAGCGGGCACGCTGGTGATCTCGGCCTGCCAGGCCGGGGTGTACGGGCTGGCCACGTCGTCGTACCCGGTGGGCCATTCGCCTGGCAGGTCCGGCCGGCCGACGCCGTACTGGGCGAGCATCAGGTCGAACACCGTGGTGACCAGCCGGCCATTGACCCGGGTCACCGGGACACCACGGCGCAGCACACCGCCCTCGCCGGTGGGATCGGAGAAGTGCGGCAGCAGCACCTCGGCCGACTCCGGGTCGACCTTGGCGTCGCGCACCGACAGGGCCGGGGTGACACCGTCGAGATCGAGATTCCACTTGCCCTCGCCCGATTCGGCGTAGCGGAAGCCCATCGAACCGTTCGGAACCACCGGCTGTCCGGTCGCCGCGTCCAGCAGCACCGTCTTCCAAGCGTCCTCGTCCGCGGACTCAGCACCATCGGCCCCCAGATCGGCGGCGGTCAAGAACTTGCCCGGCACCAGGCCCCCGTTCGGGGACAGTGGGGTGGGGGCGTTCTCGGTCAAGGTGATCAGGAACGGCAGATCGGTGTACTGCCGGACGTAGTCGACGAAGAACGGCACCCGGCGCTGAACGAAGAACTCCTTCAACAGCACGTGACCCATGGCCATGGCCAACGCGGCGTCGGTGCCGGCCTGGGCGGGCAGCCACTCGTCGGCGAACTTGGTGTTGTCGGCGTAGTCCGGACTGACCGAGACCACCTTGGTGCCGCGGTAGCGGACCTCGGCCATCCAGTGGGCGTCCGGGGTCCGGGTGACCGGAACATTGGAACCCCACATCATCAGATAGGTCGCGTCCCACCAATCGCCCGATTCGGGCACGTCGGTCTGGTCGCCGAAGACTTGGGGACTGGCCACCGGCAGGTCGGCGTACCAGTCGTAGAACGAGGTCATCGTCCCGCCGATGAGGTGGTTGAACCTGGTGCCGACGCAGTGCGACACCATCGACATCGCCGGGATCGGGGAGAAGCTGCTGCACCGGTCGGGACCGTAGGTCTTGATGGTGTGGGTGTGCGCGGCGGCGATCATCTCCACCGCCTCCGACCAGCTGACCCGCACCAGTCCGCCCTTGCCTCGGGCCCGCTGGTAGCGACGCCGCCGTTCGGGGTCACCCACCACATCCGCCCAGGCCAGCACGGGATCTTTCAGCCGGGTCTTGGCCTCGCGGTACATCTGGAGCAGCACGCCGCGGGCGTACGGATAGCGCACCCGGGTGGGGGAGTAGGTGTACCAGGAGAAGGCGGCGCCACGCGGGCAGCCGCGGGGCTCGTACTCGGGTCGGTCCGGGCCGACCGAGGGGTAGTCGGTCTGCTGAGCCTCCCAGGTGATGATGCCGTCCTTGACGTACACCTTCCAGGAGCAGGATCCGGTGCAGTTCACCCCGTGGGTGGACCGGACGACCTTGTCGTGGCTCCAGCGGTCTCGATAGAAGACGTCCCCGGCCCGACCGCCCTTGCGGAAAGCCACCCGGCCGTCGTCGGACTCCTCCCACCGCGAGAAGAACTTGCCGACCGACAGCAGGGCATCGGAGGCCGGACCGTCGACCCCGGGGGAAGTTCGGGAAGCCATGCTCGAACCTAACCCAGGCGGCTCGCTCAAGGCTAATAGGGTGCCGACTACGGGACCTTGGTCCCGACCGGGGTGCCAAGATGTGGATATGGTGACGAAGCGGGCAGTGATCGACGGGCACAACGACCTGCCGTGGGCCATGCGCGAGGTCGGTTACGACTTCGCCGCCTGCGATATCGCCGAGCCTCAGCCTCATTTGCACACCGACTTGATCCGGCTGCGGGACGGCGGCGTCACCGGACAGTTCTGGTCAGTCTTCGTGCCGTGCTCCTACCGAGGTGCGGATGCGGTCACCGCGACGCTGGAGCAGATTGACGCGGTGCACTCCATGGTCGCCCGCTATCCGCACGCGCTGGCGCTGGTCACCTCGGCCGAGGGCCTGGCGCTGACCGCGGCGGGGGGCGGGCCGATCGCCAGCCTCCTCGGCGCCGAGGGTGGGCACAGCATCGACAACTCACTCGGCACGCTGCGCTCGCTGTATCGGCTCGGGGTGCGCTACCTGACGCTGACCCACAACGAGAACACCGATTGGGCCGACTCCGCCACCGACGAGCCGCGGCTGGGCGGGTTGAGCGAGTTCGGTCGCGAGGTCGTGCGGGAGATGAACCGGCTGGGCATGATGGTCGATCTCAGCCACGTCTCCGCCGGCACGATGCGCGCCGCGCTGGACGTGACCGCCGCCCCGGTGATCTTCTCCCACTCCTCGGCTCGAGCGGTCTGTGATCACCCGCGCAACGTGGGAGACGACGTGCTAAACCGGCTGTCGGGCAACGGCGGGGTCTGCATGATCACTTTCGTACCGGCTTTCGTCAGCCCGGCGGTCCGTCACTGGCAGTTGGAGATCGAGGAGGCGGCCCGGACCGCCGGGGTGGACGACCAGGATGAGGAGGCGATGGAGGCTTTCGTGCAGCCGCACCTGGCCGACAAGCCGGTGGCGACCCTGGCCGATGTGGTGGCCCATTGCGAGCACGTCCGCGACGTGGCCGGGATCGACCACATCGGTATCGGCGGCGACTACGACGGGGTGGACGCACTACCCGCTGGGCTGGAGGATGTCGCCGGCTATCCGCGTCTGTTGGACGCGCTGGCCGAGCGGGGATGGAGCGAGGAGGACCTGGCCAAGCTGGGATGGCAGAACGTGACCAGGGTGCTCGGAGAAGTGGAACTGGTGGCTGACGAACTCCTCGGTCGGTGCGGTCCGTCGTTGGCGACGATCGAGAGTCTCGACGGAGCATCGTCGGACCAAGAAGCAGCTTCGGACCAAGGGGGCTCCGTGGTCGAGGATCGTACCGACGACAGCGAGGTGTCGCCGCCGTGAGCGGACTGCTGGAAGTGATCGCCCTGCACGCCCACGACGCGGAACGAGCGGAAGCCGGTGGCGCCGACCGGATCGAGTTGGTCGGGTCGATGGTAGCTGGCGGGATGTCGCCGGAGCCTGCACTCGTCGGTCAGGCTCGCCGGGCGACCAGACTGCCGATCCGGGTGATGCTGCGGCTGCGCGAGGGATTCGGTACCGACGGCGGCGAGGTGACACGGTTGCAGGGTCTGCTGTCGGCGTACCGCTCGGTCGGCGCGGACGGAGTGGTGCTCGGATTTCTCAACGGCCACACCGAGATCGACGACGGCGTGGTGCTGGAGATCCTGGGCGGAGAACCGGACTTCGGCTGGACCTTCCACCGCGCGGTGGATTCCTGCATGTCGACCGACAAGGCGTGGCGCGTGCTGCGCCTGCTGCCCGGATTGGACCAGGTGCTCACCGCTGGATCGGCTCGCGGGGTCGCCGAGGGTCTGGACGATCTCGTGGCCAGGGCTCACGCCGACGAGTTCGCTCGTCGGATGATCATCGCCGGTGGGGGCCTGCTGCCCGAGCACGTGCCCTGGTTGGCCCGGGCCGGGATCCGTTCGTTCCACATCGGCAGCCCGGCGCGACCGCTGGGGTCCTGGAAGGCGTACCTGGACCCGGATCTGGTGCGGACCTGGCGGACCCTGATCGACGACGCGGTCGGTCGGGCCGACGGGTCGGCCGCCTCGTCGTGAACGCGTTCGCCTCGATCGCGGGCGTCCTGATCGCGTTCGTCCGGATGGCGTTCGTCCGGATGGCGGGCGAACGGTGACCGTCTTCGTCGATCCGCCCACTTGGCCTGGTCATGGTCGGCTCTGGTCGCATCTGATCAGCGACACCTCCTACGCCGAACTGCACGCCTTCGCCGCCTCGGTTGGGATCCCGCTACGGGCGTTCGAACGCGATCACTACGACGTGATCGCGGACCGGTACGCGATGGTGGTGGCCGCCGGGGCCCGGCCGGCGACCTCGCGGGAAATTGTGACGATGCTGCATCTGGCTGGGCTGCGACGCCGGCGCCGCTCGGTGCTGGCTCCGCCCCAAGGTCGGGTTTGGCCCAGATCACTGGTCGAAGGGGATCTGGTCGCGGTGGTGACCCCGAGCGGTCCGGTTGACCCCGATCGGTTGGCGAGGGGGATCGCCGCGGTGGAATCCTGGGGTCTGCGGGTTCGACAGCAAACCCGCGCCCTGGCGGAGTACGAACCGCTGAGCTATCTGGCGGCCGACGACGCCGGACGCAGCCAGGACCTGGAGCGGGCGTGGACCGATTCCGACGTCTCGGCGGTCTGGACGGCGCGCGGCGGCTACGGCGTCCAGCGAATCCTCGACCGGCTCGACTGGGATCGACTCCGGGAGGCCGGTCCCAAGCACCTCATCGGTTTCTCGGACGTGACCGCGCTGCACACCCGGCTGGGTCGTGAGCTCGGCCAGGTGACCGTGCACGGCCCCGCGCTCGGGTCGGTCGAACAGTTGCACGACGCGGCGTCGGTGACCGCGCTGCGGTCGATGATCATGGGCCGCCCCGAGGCGGGGGCGGTGCTGGCGACGGGTCGCGGCGCGGTGCCCGGTGCGGCCCGGGGCCGGCTCGTCGGTGGCAACTTGTCGTTACTGGCCTCCGATGTCGGCGTGGAGCCGCCGCCCGAGGTGCCCTCGATCGTGGTGCTGGAGGACGTGGGCGAGGACGGCTACCGGATCGACCGGATGCTGACCCAGTTGCTGCGATCCCGCTGGTTCGCCCAGGTGAGCGGGGTGGTCGTGGGGGAGTTCAGCCCGGTCACGGAGTCGAGGGGAGGGCGAGCCGTTCGGGTGCCAGCCCGGTCCGAGACGCCCGGGCTGACGGCGGCGGTGATCGCCGATCGGCTCACCGGGCTGGGAATCCCGGTGATCACCGATGTCGCCGTCGGCCACGGCGTAGGCAATCTCGCCCTCCCGCTGGGGGCCGCCGTCGCCCTCGACGCCGGTCCGCCGGGCACCCCGGCCATTCTCCGCCTGGTCTGACGACGCGGCCCAGGCCCGACTTTTGTACCGAAAACCACAACCAT
>JAKDLH010000204.1 GCA_030452945.1 Microlunatus sp.
ACGGTCCGGGGTCGCCGGACGGTCCGGGGTCGACGGACGGTCCGGGGTCGACGGGGCTGGAGTCGGGGCACGGCGGGGTCTACCGGATCTTGACACCGGTCGAGGCGGTGACGGAACGACTGAGCGCGGACGGCTGGCGGGTCGCGGTGCTGCCCGAGGTCGCCCGGACCCGCGACTTCTACGCCGCACTCGTCACCGCCCTCGACCTGCCGTCCTACACCGGCGCCAACCTGGACGCCCTCTGGGACGCCTTGACCGATCTGCGTGAGCCGACGGCTGTGGTCTGGCGCCGGTACGCGACGTACGCCACCGCCCGCCCGGATCGCTGGACGCGGATCCTGGCCGTGCTCCAGGAGCGTTCCGAGCTGGATCCGCCGTTCGCGCTCGTGTTGACCTGATCCTTCGTTTGGTCTGATCTTGTCGGGGACGGCGTGCCGACTGCCCCACTCAAGTGTCGCGGTGGATGGCCGCCGAGGCCAGCGCGGTCAGTGCTGATCGGCCGCTCTCGCTGATCATCGGGTCGGCCAGGGCGGCCACCGCGTCGCGATGCTGCGCGGTGATCCTGGCCTCCAGGGCCTCGCGCGCACCGGAGGCCGTGATCGTCTGCTGCAGGGCGGTCACGCCGGCGTCGTCGAGATCCGGGTCACCCAACAGGCGGACGAGCAGATCCCGACCGGCCCGATCGGTGTGGGCCATGGTCGTGGCGATGAGTACGGTCCTCTTGCCCTCCCGCAGGTCCTCGCCCACCGGTTTGCCGGTTACGGCAGGGTCGCCGAAGACTCCTAGCAGGTCGTCGCGAAACTGAAACGCCCGACCCAACGGTGACCCGTACCGCGCCAGAACCTCGTGCACCCGCGGGTCGGCACCACCGATCGCCGCGCCGAGCTGGGCCGGTCGGTAGACGGTGTAGCGGGCCGACTTGTACTCCACGATGCGGTTGCCCTCCGCCAGCGCCCGCTCGGCGTCCGCGTCCCACCGGCGGGACTGTGCCAGCACGTCGAGGTACTGCCCGCAGATGACTTCGGTTCGCATCGCCTGGGCGATCGGCCGGGCAAGGGCGGCAACCTGAGCCGACAGACCAGCGTTCTCCAGCATCTCCACCGACCACATCATCAGCAGGTCGCCGAGCAGGATCGCGCCGGCCCGGCCGAATCCCCCCGGCTCGCCGAGTCGGTCCTGCCCGCGATGCAGATCCTCGAACTGGCGATGGGCGGCCGGCGCACCGCGACGAGTGTCGGAGCCGTCGATCACGTCGTCGTGGACCAGAGCACTGACGTGCAGCAACTCCAGACTTCCGGCTGCGATCAGCACTGCCTCGATCGCCGGGTCTTCGGGGTCGCAATCCACCAGATTCGGATCCAGGCCGGCCGCCGCGACGTATCCCCACACGCAGAAGGCGGGCCGGAGCCGCTTGCCGCCGGCCAGCAGCCGGGACGCCATGGCCAGCACGGGTCCAATCTCGGGCTGGAGCGCCGTCAGCTCACTGGCCTGTCGGGCCAAGAACGTGTCGATCCGGTGACTGACCGCGTGGCGAAGTGGCGCAGCCAAGGGGAACTGAGGATCCAGCAGCGGGGCTTGGGAAGGGGCGTCGACCACATGCTGAGCGTACGGAAGCCGGGCGGCGGGCGTGGTTAGGCTCTGGTTATGGTCGGTCGGCTCCAGCATCTCAGTAACCGCCCGCCGACCATCACCGAGCTGCTCCGCGACGGCAGCCGCCCGCTGTTTTCCTTCGAACTCTTCCCGCCCAGAGACGACGAGGGTGGTCGGGTGCTGTGGGACACGGTCCGACGGCTGGAGGCGCTGCGACCGGACTTCGTGTCGGTCACCTATGGCGCGAGCGGTTCCACCCGGGACCGTACCGTCGCGGTCACCCGAGCCATCGCCGAGCACACCACGCTGCGGACCATGGCGCATCTGACCTGCGCGAGCCAATCCGTCGAGCGGCTGCGCCAGGTGGTCGGCTCGTACGCCGACGCCGGCATCCGCCACATCCTCACCATCCGGGGTGACATGCCCGGCGGGCCACTTCAGCCCTGGGTCCGGCACCCCGGCGGGCTGGGCAACGCCACCGCGCTGGTCGAGCTCGTCGCCAGCCTCGGGGACTTCTGCATCGGGGTGGCGGCCTTCCCCGATCTGCATCCCGAGCAGCACGACCCCGACCTGGACGCGGCGATCCTGGTGGCCAAGGAGCGGGCCGGTGCCGGCTTCGCGATCAGTCAGCTGTTCTTCACCCCGTCGCGCTACTTCGACCTGGTCGATCGAGTCCGTTCGCGGGGGTCGGCCCTGCCGATCATCCCCGGCATCATGCCGGTCACCCGGTTGAGCCAGATCCAGCGCTTCGCCGAACTGTCCGGCGCCGACCTGCCGACCTGGGTGGTCGAACGGCTGAACGCGGCCGGGGAGGATCCGATTGCGGTGCGTCGGGGGGGGGTGGAACTCGCCGTCGAGCTGAGCCGGGAGTTGCTGGACCGGGGTGCCCCCGGGTTGCACTTCATCACCATGAACCGATCGACCGCGACGCTGGAGATCCTGCGCGAAGTCGAGCAGCTCGCCCGCGTTCTCTAGTTCAGGGCCGGCGGGTGGGTGGAGCTCCGCCGTGGCGGACTTGCGCTGGTGGGCAGGGTCGGCGGTTGGGTGGAACTCCGCCGTGGCGGACTTGCGCCGGTGGGCAGGGTTGGCGGGCAGGGTCGGCCGTCAGCCGAGGTTCTTGCGCCAGGCCGGATCCGGACCCGGGTCGAGGGTCACCAGACGCTGGGTCGGTCGGGTCAAGGCCACGTAGAGCGTGCGTAACCCCCCGGCAGACTCGGCGACGATGGCGTCCGGGTCGACGACCAGCACCCCGTCGTACTCCAACCCCTTCGCTTGCAGCGCCGTCACCACGATCACCCGGTCGCCGGGTCCGTCGGTTTCATCGGGACCGCCGCGGCGCAACGCCGCCCACAGCTCGGCCACCTGGGAGGGCGGCGCAACCACCCCGACCGTGCCGTCGACGGCGGCCAGCAGATCGGCCACCGCCCGCCGGGTGTCACTGGCCAGGTCGTCGGTCGTTCGCAGGTCGGGATCGACTCCGGTGGACCGGACGGCTCGCGGCAGATCGGCCTCGGGGTAGGCGGGGAGGACGACCTCAGCCGCCAAGTCGAAGACCTCGGCGGGACTGCGGTAGTTGGTGCTCATCCGGAAGCGCCGAACCGGGGACCCTCCGATCAGCTCGACGAGGGCCTTGTCGGTCTCCCGCGGATTCGGCCACGAGCTCTGGGCGGGGTCGCCGACAATCGTCCAGCTGGCACTCGGACCACGACGCCGGAGCATCCGCCACTGCATCGGGCTGATGTCTTGAGCCTCGTCGACCAGGATGTGGGCGAACGTGTCGTTCGGCGTCGCGAACGGGTCGATCTCACGCTGGGGAGCCAGCCGCTCCATCGTCGTCACGACCTCTGATACGTCGGCGTCGTCGTCGAGGAACAGCGACACCTCACGCTCCTCGGGCTCCGGCAGCGGCCCCAGACGATGGACCAACTCGTCCAGCAGTGCGACGTCGGCGATCGTCGGTTCGAAGACGTCGCGGCGGTCGCGGTAGGAGGCGCTGAGCCGCTCGCTCTCCTCCGCCGTGAGGCTGCCGCTGGTCATCCGGGCCGCCAGGCTGGGGGACCCGAGACGCGCGAGCGCGTCGGTGGCGCTGACCCGCGGCCACCACGCGTTGGTGAACACGGCGAACGCGGCACTGTCACTGACCCGGTCGTCGAACTCCTCGCGCTCGACGTCGAGGTCGCTGGGACAACGGCGCCACAAGGCGTTCAACAGCGCGCGCTCGGCCGGTTCACGACCGGCGTTCAGTCTCGTCCGGGCCAGGATGTCGGCGCGAATCCGAGCCAGTTCGTCCGCGCCGAGCCGGAGAACGTGGCCGTACACGGTCACGGTCAGCTCCAGCGGGACGTCCTGCCACGGCTCGTGCACCAGCCGCTTCAACACCCCGACCATCCGCAGGCTGCCCTTGATCGTGGCCACGGTCGCGTCGTCGGTTTGCTCGCCCCGGACGTCGATCACGTCGCTGGCGACACCCCCGATCGAGCGGAGGGTGACCGCGTCTTCGCCGAGCGAAGGCAGCACCCGCTCGATGTAGGTCATGAACACCCGGCTGGGACCGACCACCAGTACGCCCCCGGACTCGAACCGGCGCCGATGGGAATACAGCAGGAACGCGGCCCGGTGCAACGCCACCACGGTCTTGCCGGTGCCGGGGCCGCCGGAGATCATGGTGAATCCCTGCCACGGTGCCCGGATCGCCTCGTCCTGCTCGGCCTGGATGGTGGCGACGATGTCGCGCATCTGCGGTCCCCGGGCCCGGGTCAGCGCGGCCATCAAGGCGCCTTCGCCGACCACGACGAGTTCGCCGTCGGACTGGTCGTCCAGCAGATCGTCCTCGATGCCGACCACCCGTTTGCCCGAACAGCGCAGGACGCGGCGGCGGACGACCTGCATGGGGTTGATCGGCGTGGCTCGGTAGAACGGTTCCGCCGCAGGTGCCCGCCAGTCGATCACCAGCGGCTCGTAGTCCGCGTCGCGGACCCCGATCCGGCCGACATAGCGGACCTCACCGTCGGTGCGATCCAGTCGCCCGAACACCAGGCCCTCGTGCTCGGCGTCGAGCACGGCCAGTCGCTTGGCCGCCTGGTAGGCGAACACGTCCCGCTCGTAGAGTCCGGTGCCGTCCTCCTCACGAACGAAGCTGCCACGGTCGGACCGATAGAGGTTCGCCCCCTCCGAAGCCACCAGCTGCGCCGATCGGGTGGCCTCCGCCAAACGCGCGTAGACCCGATCCACGTGAGCCTGCTCGACCGCTAGCTCCTGCTCCAGTGCCAACTGCTTCAAGAAAGAACCTGGCCTTCACCCGCGACACGACGAAAAACGGACGGCTCACTCTACCCGGCTCGACAGGCTGGGTGCGCCGTCGCGCCCGCTCAGCGGTCCGGGCCGGGAGCGGCGATGAGCTCGTGCGCGGCGTAGGAAGCCAGCGCTCCGGACAACACCGTGGCCGCCGGGCTGTTGCCGGCTGGGGACCAGGGCCCGGCGATCAACAGACCGTCGACCCCGCTGCGGATCCGCGGCCGGTCCAGCCAGCTGTCGAATCCGTGCCACGCCGCACCGCTGGACGCTGCCGGGCGACTCTGCCGCCAATCGTGGATCGACCACAGGGTGCCGGCGCGGACCGGCCGTCGATAGCTGACCCTGGGAACGCCGTCCGCGTCGAGAGCGATCTGTTCACTGATCTGGTCCGGAGGTCGCTCGGCTGAGATCGGGACCAGCTCGTGGCCGACCGAGGGTGCTCGAGCGGGCTGCAGTCGCCGGAGATGGTGACGCAGTCCGCGCGCTCCGAACCGGGGCAGCCCGATGTCGGACAACTGACGGGGATCGGCGGTCCAGATGACGGCCGAGGTCGACAGCCGCTGGTGATTCGTGGTCGCCCCCCGGATCCGACGGTGGCGGTGATCGAGCACCTCGACCCGTTCGCCGAGCCGCACATCCACGCGCCGAGTGCCCAGCCTGCCGATCAGCGCATCGACGACGGCCGAGCTGCGACCCGTACGGTCCTGCTCGTCTGCTTCGGAGTAGGACCGCACGGTCCAACGCCCGAACCGTCGCTCCACCGACAGCGCCACCGCACACCAGGCCGGGGTGGTCTCCGGATCCGAGCCCTGCCGGTATGCGCTCGCCCTCAGCACCGCGGCCAGGTGGGGGTGAGCGATCTCGGTCGCCAGATCGGCGACGGTGTGGTCGTGCAGCACGCGTCGACGGACCGGCCCGGTGAGCTGGGCCCGACCCGTCATCTCGGCCTCCCATCCCAGCTTCCGCACGGTCTGCCAGATGTCGTCGAGTCGATCGACCAGGGCGCGCCAGCGTTCGGCGGTCGCCGTGCCGTAGCGGCGTTCGTGGACGGCGTACAGCTCACCTCGATCGGTCGGCCAACTGAGGTCGGCGCCGTCGGCGAAAACGTAGGTCGCCGGCGGAGCGGGGACCAGCGCCGCACCCGATCGGTCCAGTTCCTCAGCCAGCGTCCGTCCGCTCTTGCGGAACAGATCTCGCCACGGGGCGGGGAACTCCAGCACCGGGGGGACGTCGTCGATCACCACCGACCGACCACCAAGATCAACCCTCCTGGCCGCCCAGCGGCCGCCGAGCAGATCCGAGGCCTCGTAGAGCCGCACGGAATGGCGGGCCTTCGCCAACCGCAGCGCCGCCGCCAGTCCAGCCAGCCCACCGCCGACCACCGCCACCGGTGCTTCTGTCCGGTTTTCGACCGATCCTGCCCCTGTACCCACAATCGGTCAGGGTAGCCAGGGAGCGGATACCGCTACGCTGC
>JAKDLH010000205.1 GCA_030452945.1 Microlunatus sp.
GGCCCGGGCTTGGAGGTACGGCCCCCACCGGGGGTGGGCGGCGAGGGGCTGCGGGACCCCGATCAGCCACGGCAGCGGCCCCGGGTGGCCGAACAGGTCGGTGTCCTCCAGTCGCCATCCCAGGACAGCGGCGACATCACGCGCGTCCCCGAGAGGGCGCCGGCCCAGCGCGTCTCGGAGTTCGGCGGTCGGGTCGCCGCCGGCCACTGCCACCGTGGCCAGGATCATCCGCAGCCGCGGCCAGCCGCCGCAGCCGGTCACCCCCGACACCACCTGCTCGGCCTGGTCGTCGATCACCCGCAGCCGTTCCGGCCCGGCCAGGTTCTCGGCGGCGGCGTACACCCCGTCGAGGTAGCGCAGAGCGTGTTGCCGCAGCAGCTGCTGCGGGGACGCGGCCAGCCGCCGGGTGGTCGAGGCGGACTGCTCCTGTCCGTCACGCTCCAGGATCGCGGCCAGGATCTCCGCCCCGGTGGACGGGCGCACCACCTCCGGCCGGATCACCTTGTGCGGGTCCCCGTCACCGGCGGTGCGCAGATACAGGTGGTTGCCGAACCGGCCGCGGCTGACCGCCACGTAGAGCATCTGCCGGTCTTCGGTGCCCTCGACCAGGACGTGGCTGACGTCGACGGTGGAGCCTTGCGCGGAGTGGACGGTGACGGCGTAGGCGTGGTCAACGGTTCCCCGCACATACGTGGCGTCGAGCCAGGCCAGTCTCCCGCTGCGCTGGTGTTTGACCCGGAGAGCGCCCTTGGCTCCGACGTTGACGACGGTCCACCGGTCCCCGTTTTTCACGAAGTCGGTGGGGCTGAGCCGGTTGCGGCGATCGTTGCGGCGGGTCAGGACCTGGTCCCCGACCGAGGCGTCCAGCCCGGTCCGCAGCCTCACGCTGCGCCCGGCCCCGTCCACCCGGCCGTCCGCGATCCGGCGGGCCCGCGCCTGCTCGTTCAACCCGGTCGCGGCCTCCCGGGTGCCGGCCATCATCAACGCGGAGCGGCCCGCGGCCACATCAGCGGCCCACGCCTCGATGATCGAGTCGTCCGGGTTCCCTTCGTCGTGCAGCCGGCCACGGTCCAGATAAAACCCGGCCGCGACCGGGTCACCGTCCCGCACCCCCAGGGTGGCCGCGGCCTCGGCGGGGTCGACGAACCGCATCAACTCCGCCAAAGTCGCCGCGCCGGCGGCTTCTTGCACGTCGCGCAGAACCCCGCCGGCGCTGATCGCGGCGAGCTGCCGGTCATCGCCGATCAGGCGGACCGAGCCGCCGCGCTCGACCACAAAGTCGATGACCGCGGCGAGCTCGGTGGTGCCCGCCATCCCGGCCTCGTCACCAACACGATGGTGCCGTCGTCGATCCGCTCAGCCCAGCGGGGCAGGTGCGCCGCCCCGTTCGGCAGCAGCGCGTACGCCAAGCTGGCCAAGGTGTCCACGGTGCCGCCGGGTACGGCCGCACGGAGTTCGTCGGCCGCCACCGCCGACGGCGCCAACCCAATGACGGTGCCGCCGCTGTCGGTCCAAGCCCGGGCCAGGGTCCGCATCGCGGTGGTCTTGCCCGACCCGGCCGGCGCGATCGCCAACTGCACCCGCTGCCCCGAGCTGACCAAAGCCGCCACCAACTCTTCTTGCCCCGGGTTGAGCGGCTGACCGTTGGCCTCCGCTTCCAACAAGGCCAGGGCCAAAGCGGTGTCGTCGATGGTGCGGCCGTCGCGGCGCAGGGCGTACTCCACGATCCGTTCCTCAGCTTCCAGCACCTCGATGGTGGTGTAGAGACGGGCGTGCTTCGGCTCATACACCGACGTCCCGTCACTGCGCCGCAACGCGTCCGGCACCTCGACCTGATCGGCCCGGGTCAGCGGGACCGCCCAGTCGAGGACTTGGGCGGTGACGGCGTCTGTCAGCTTGCCCACTGCTGGGCGGGGAGCCGACTCGTGCTTGGCCCTGACGAGTGGTCGACTTTACCTGCTAGGCGAGTTGGCCAATCCCGCAGCCTGGACTTTGTCAATCCGGGTGGTCCCTGTTAATCCAAGTCGGGGTTGTAGTAACTTCGGTGGCGACGTCGTACCTCACTCGGGCCAGGCATCTGGCCGGGTGCCACCTCTGTTGGAGGAAGGACTCGACATGTCGAGTTCGAACGCAGGGACAGTCGGGCTGACCCGCTCGCCGTCAACCCGCTCGCAAGGGGGTGGCTCCGATGACCACCAGTGACGGTCGTGAACTCCTCGCCCCGCTGCTTCCCGGCGGCGCCCCGATCGAGCGCCTGCTCCGGCAGGCCCAGTTCTTCACCCCGGGCTCGCCGAGTCAGGACTACCGGGAAGTACACCGCAAAGGCGGCCGCGAGGCCGAGGAGTTCTGGCACGAGCGCTGGCGGCACGACAAGGTGGTGCGCTCCACCCACGGCGTGAACTGCACCGGCTCGTGCTCGTGGAAGGTGTACGTCAAGGACGGCATCATCACCTGGGAGACCCAGCAGACCGATTATCCCTCGGTCGGACCGGACTCCCCGGAGTACGAGCCCCGGGGCTGCCCGCGCGGCGCGTCCTTCTCCTGGTACACCTACTCCCCCTCACGCGTCCGCTATCCCTACGTCCGCGGCCCGCTGCTGCAGCTGTGGCGGGAGACCCGGGCTCGCGTCGGCGACCCGGTCGCCGCCTGGGCGGAGATCAGCGGCGACCCGGAGAAGATGGCCCGCTACAAGAGCTTCCGCGGCAAGGGCGGCCTAGTGCGAGCCACCTGGCCCGAGGTCAGCGAGATGATCGCGGCCGCCCACGTGCACACCATCAAGGCGTACGGCCCGGACCGGGTGGTCGGCTTCTCCCCGATCCCGGCGATGTCGCAGGTCTCCTACTCCGCCGGCACCCGTTTCCTGTCCATGATCGGCGGCACGATCTTGTCGTTCTACGACTGGTACGCCGACATGCCGATCGCCTCGCCGCAGGTCTTCGGCGACCAGACCGACGTGCCCGAGTCCGGCGACTGGTGGAACTCCAGCTATCTGATCATCTGGGGTACGAACCTGCCGATCACCCGGACCCCGGACGCCCACTTCATGGTCGAGGCGCGCTATCGCGGTCAGAAGGTCGTGGTGGTCAGCCCGGACTACGCCGACCACACCAAGTTCGCCGACGACTGGCTGGCCGCCGTCCCCGGCACCGACGCCGCCCTGGCCATGGCCATGGGCCACGTGATCTTGACCGAGTTCTTCCGAGACCGCCAGGTCCCCTACTTCACCGAGTACGTCAAGAAGTACACCGACCTGCCGTTCCTGGTCACCCTGCGCGAGCACGGGGACGGCTACGCGGCGGACCGCTGCCGGCCCGGGGCCGATGGGGGCGGCGCCGCCGCCGACGCCGAGGGTGCGGCGCACAAGACCGTGCTGATCGACGCGACCACCGGCGAGCCCGCCGTTCCCAACGGCTCGCTCGGCTTCCGCTACACCGCCACCGGCGAGGGCCGGTGGAATCTCGACCTCGGTGAGGTCGATCCGCTGCTCACCCTGTACGGACCCGACGCCGAGGCCGTACCGGTCGACCTGGCGCGGTTCGACATCGGCGAGACCGAGGGTGGCGCGGTGATCCGCCGTGGGGTGCCGGCCCGGCGAATCGGCGACCGCCTGGTGACCACGGTGTTCGACCTGCTGATGGCGCAGTACGCGGTGTCGCGCGACGGGCTGCCCGGCGAGTGGCCGACCGGCTACGACGACCCGCACCTCGGCACCCCGGCCTGGCAGGAGACGATCACCACGGTGCCGGCCGCCGCCGCCGCCCGGGTGGCCCGGGAGTTCGCCCGCAACGCCGAGCTGTCCCAGGGACGCTCGATGATCGCGATGGGTGCGGGAACCAACCACTGGTTCCACTCCGACCAGATCTACCGGACCTTCTTCACCTTGACCATGCTCTGTGGCTGCCAGGGGGTCAACGGCGGCGGCTGGGCCCACTACGTCGGCCAGGAGAAGGTGCGGCCACTGACCGGGTTCCAGAACATGGCGTTCGCCCTGGACTGGCAGCGGCCGACCCGGCACATGACCGGGACCTCGTTCTTCTACCTGCACAGCGACCAGTGGCGCTACGAGAACTTCGACGCCAATGAGCTGGCCAGCCCCCTGGGACGGGGGATCTTCGCCGGCCGTACGTTCGCCGACTGCCTGGCGCAGGCCTCCAGGCTGGGCTGGACCCCGTCCCATCCGGCCTTCAACCGCAACCCACTCGATCTGGCCGACGAGGCGGCCGCCGCCGACCGACCGGTCGCGGACTACATCGTGGACGAGCTCCGGTCCGGTCGGCTCGAGTTCGCCGACACCGACCCGGACAACCCGGCCAACTTCCCGCGGGTGATGACGGTGTGGCGGGCCAACCTGATCGGCTCCTCCGGCAAGGGCATGGAGTACTTCATGCGCCATCTGCTCGGCGTCGAGGACGCCGTACGGGCGGAGGAGTCCCGGCCGGAGCTCCGTCCGGCCGAAGTCCGCTGGCGGGATGAGGCGCCCCGCGGGAAGCTGGATCTGATCACCACCATCGACTTCCGGATGACCAGCACCTGCACCTACTCCGACATCGTGCTGCCCGCGGCCACCTGGTACGAGAAGCACGACATCTCGACCACCGACATGCACCCCTTCGTGCACTCGTTCAACCCGGCCATCGCCCCGCCGTGGGAGACCCGGACCGACTTCGACGCGTTCGCCACCATCGCCGAGGAGTTCTCCCGGCTGGCCGTGAAGCATCTGGGCACCCGGACCGACGTGATCCCCGCTCCGCTGATGCACGACACCCCGGACGAGACGGCCCAGCCGGGCGGCCGGATGCTCGACTGGACCCGCGGGGAGACCGAGCCGATCCCCGGGGTCACGATGCCGAAGCTGATCACGGTCGAACGCGACTACACCCAGGTGGCCGAGAAGATGGCCGCGGTCGGACCGCTGCTCGATACCCTCGGCACCGCCGTCAAGGGGATCAGCTGGAAGCCGGAGCAGGCGATCGACTACCTGCGGCGCGCCAACGGCACCGTCCGCGGCGGGGTGGCCGACGGGCGACCCTCGCTGGCCCGCGACATTCATCTGGCCGAGGCGATCCTGGCCCTGTCCGGCACCACCAACGGCGCCGTGGCCGTCCAGGCCTGGAAGGTGCTGGAGCAGCGTACTGGCGTGTCGTTGGCCGACCTGGCCGAGGAACGTGCCGGCGAGCAGATCAGCTTCGCCGACACCCAGGTCCAGCCGCGGTCGGTGATCACCTCCCCGGAGTGGTCGGGCAGCGAGACCGGGGGCCGGCGGTACTCCCCATTCGTGGTCAACGTCGAGCGGGGCAAGCCGTGGCACACCCTGACCGGACGGATGCACTTCTTCCTCGACCACGACTGGACCCACGAGTACGGCGAGGCCCTGCCGGTCTACCGGCCGCCGCTGAACTACGCCCGGCATTTCGGCGACCAGGGACTGGGCGACCCGGACCGGCCCGAGATCACGGTCCGCTATCTGACCCCGCACTCGAAGTGGTCGATCCACTCCGAATACCAGGACAACCTGCACATGCTCCGGCTGTTCCGGGGTGGGCCGGTGATCTGGATGAGCCCGCTGGACGCCGCGAAGATCGGCGTGGCCGACAACGAGTGGATCGAGGCCTACAACCGCAACGGCGTGGTCGCCTGCCGGGCGGTGGTCAGCCACCGGATGCCGGAGGGGACCGTCTTCATGTACCACGCCAAGGACCGGCACGTGATGACGCCCAAGTCGGAGGTGTCGGGCTGGCACGGTGGCGGCGACAACGCGCTGACCCGGCTGGTGATCAAGCCCACCCACATGATCGGCGGCTACGCCCAGTTCAGCTACGGATTCAACTACTACGGTCCGACTGGCAACCAGCGCGACGAGGTCACCGTGATCCGCCGCCGCTCGCAGGAGGTGCAGTTCTGATGAGGGGGGACGGACTGATGGCGGATCAGGGTCTGACGAGGGGGACGGTCCGATGAGGGTGATGGCGCAGATGTCGATGGTGATGAACCTCGACAAGTGCATCGGATGCCATACCTGCACGGTGACCTGCAAGCAGGTCTGGACTAACCGGCCCGGCACCGAGTACGTCTACTTCAACAACGTGGAGACCAAGCCGGGCATCGGGTATCCGAAGCGCTACGAGGACCAGGAGCAGTGGCACGGCGGCTGGACCCTGGACGCCAAGGGCCGGCTCAAGCTCAAGGCCGGCGGCCGGCTGAAGAAGCTGCTGTCCATCTTCTACAACCCCGACCTGCCGTCCATCGACGACTACGGCGAGCCGTGGACGTATGACTACCAGACCCTGATCGACGCCCCGCTGGGCACCCCGAACCCCAGCGCCCACTCCCACTCCGCCCTGACCGGCAAG
>JAKDLH010000206.1 GCA_030452945.1 Microlunatus sp.
ACCTGCCACTGGTCGAGGACCGCGTACGCGACCGCCGGTTCGGCGAGTTCGCCGGTCACGGCTTCCAGGACGCCGACGGGGAGATCGGCCCGTTCGATCAACACCTCGGACGGCGGGCTCGCCAGGCCGTCATCCGCATCACCGGTCCCGGCCGCCGAGATCAGATCTGACCCGACTCGCAGGAGCGCCAGGATGGTCCTGACCGCGGCGCTCTCCTGGGTCGTCAGCCCGTAACGCTCCTCCTGCCACTCCGCTTTCCTGGTGGCCAACCAGCTGTCGAAGTCGAATCCGGGCGCCGCGAGCAGATCATCGTGCTGCCAGACTCCCCAGGAGTCGAGCAGCTGGCTGATGGGCGGCAGCGGTTGGACGAAGCCGTCGGGCACCGCCGCCAGCAGCCCAGCGATAACGTCGTCCACTTCTGACGGTCGATCCTGATCGAGCATGCCGAGCAGATGGTCGCGGAGCATTGCCGCCGGAACACCCGCGGCGTCGATGTCCACGACCTCGATACCGTCGGTTCCGCACCGCAGCCCGACCAGATCGCCGGAGACCAGCCCACGAGGTTTGAGGGTGCCAGACGCCAACACTAGCGACCCGAGCTCGGCCAACACTCCCGCCGGGATCTCGCGTCCCGCGTCCTCGATCGGACTGTTGTCGTAGGCGAACCCGACGTCGCCGCCGCCGGCCAGCTGCTCGAATCCGGGGAACTCCGTGAGCAGATGGAACAGACTCAGATCGGGAACGACGGCCAGCACATCGTGCTCGATCTCCTCAGCGGTGACGCGGTGGGTGAGGACCTGGCCGGAGAGCAGGGAGGGGAGGTGCACCCAGCGACCGTCGGCCAGCGGAAAGTACGGTCGATCCGGGTCGTCGAGCTCGTTCAGGACGTCGGAGTGGGGGTCGTCGTCGAGGTCCCAGCCGTCGTCGTACGCGCGGTCGACGATCTCTTCGACACTCAGGCACCGACCGACCCGCAGGATCCCCTCGACGATGTCGCTGAGGTCGGACTCCGCGATCGGCGGAGGGAGCGGCAAGTACGTATCCGACACGGGGACAAGGGTAGGTGTCGCCACCGACCATGACCGACCTACCGGCAATCCACGGGATCCACGGGATCTTGTCATCGTCGCCAGGACCGACCCGGCCGTCGGTACCAGGCTGTCAGTACTGGGCCGCCAGTACTGGGCCCTCGGCATCCGAAGTCGGCCACGGGGCAGAATCTCGCCGTGCCCACCACCAACTCGAGCCAGCAGCCGCCGGATCCGCACCGGTGGCGGATCCTGGGCGTCACGCTGGTCGTCGGGTTCATGGCGCTGCTCGACGTCACCATCGTCAATGTCGCGATCCCGTCCATGCAGACGGGGTTGGACACCGACACCGCGACCATCCAGTGGGTCGTCTCCGGGTACGCGCTGGCGTTCGGTCTGACCCTGGTCGCCGGCGGTCGGCTGGGTGACGTCCACGGGCGGCGGGCGCTGATGATGATCGGTCTGGTCGGCTTCATGGTGGGCAGCGCCGCGTCGGGTCTGGCCTTTGACGCACGGCTGGTCATCGCCGCTCGTGCCCTGCAGGGACTGTCGGCCGGCCTGCTCACCCCACAGAGCAGCGGCTTGATCCAGCAGCTGTTCCGCGGCAAGGAGCGGGGGATCGCTTTCGGGTACTTCGGCACCACTGTCGGCATCGCCAGCGCCATCGGCCCGATCCTCGGCGGCGCGTTGATTGCGCTGTTCGGTCAGGAGAACGGATGGCGCTACATCTTCGGCATCAACGTGCCGATCGGCCTGGTGGCCCTGGTTTTCGTCTGGCGGATGGTGCCCGGTCCGACCGGGGCCGCGACAACAAAGGGGGAGCGCCACATCGACGTGGTGGGAGCCGTCCTGCTGGGTGCCGCCGTATTCAGTCTGCTGCTGCCGGTGGTGGAGTCGGAGCGGGGGCCGAACCCGTCGCTGTGGCTGCTGCTGGCCGTACCGGTATTCGTGCTCACGTTCTTGTGGTGGGAGCGTCGTCAGAAGGCCCAGGCGCTGGCGCCGTTGCTGGACGTGTCCCTGCTGCGCGGCACTCGTGGCTTCTCCGCCGGAGTCCTGATCGGCACGGTCTACTTCACTGGGTTCACCGGGGTCCTGCTGGTGCTGTCGATCTTCCTACAATCCGGTCTGCACTACACCGCGCTGCAGACCGGATTGATGCTGACCCCGTTCGCGCTCGGTACCGCGGTGATGTCGCCGATCGCCGGCAGGCTGGTGTCGCGGCTGCATCGCAAGACCACCGTCGGCGCGATCGCGGTCATGATGTCCGGTCTCCTGCTCGTGACCCTGCTGCTCCCCGACACGGCCGCGGAGTTCCGGTGGCCGATGCTGGCCGTACCGTTGCTGCTGGCCGGCTTGGGCGGCGGCGCGGTCGTCTCCCCCAATCAGACGCTGGCGCTGATGTCGGTGCCGCCGGAGATGGGTGGGGCGGCGGGCGCGGTGGTGCAGACCGGTCAACGAATCGGCAGCGCTCTGGGCGCCGCTCTGCTCGTCACCGCGTACGAGATCGCCAGCGGTCGGACCAGTGACCCGGTGATGGCGTTGAAGGTGACGCTGGGCTGTTCGCTCGCGATCTTGTTGGTGGCGCTCGGGGCGGCCATCCGAGATGCTGTCCAGGAGGGCTGAGTACGACTGCCGGACGCGGTTCGGTCGGCCACGGGCGCGGATTGCCCCGATCTTGCGTGATCAGCAGGCTTCGAGCGGACCAACCGAGCTGTCGGCGCGGGGGCATAGGGTGCGATGCGTGGTGAAGGCATGACGGAGTCTGAGACGTCCGGAGCCGTCGGTTGGGACGGACCCGTCGAGGGCGAGGACGCGGTGGAGGGGCCGGAGTTCAGCCAGGACGAGGCCCTGTTCGGGGGGGCGGACGCCGACGCCGACCCGACGACAGGCGGCGAATCGCCGAACACCCCGAACCGGACGCAGACCACCCAGGCTGCCGGGCCGTCGGCCGCGCTGGCGGCACCCTTGGCGCTGTATCGGCGCTATCGCCCCGACATCTTCGCCGACGTCATCGGTCAGCAACACGTCACCGAGCCGTTGCAGCGGGCGCTGGCCAACAACCGGGTCAATCACGCCTACCTCTTCTCCGGCCCGCGCGGCTGCGGCAAGACGACCTCGGCTCGGATCCTGGCCCGGGCGCTCAACTGCGAGCAGGGCCCTCGACCAGAGCCGTGCGGGGAGTGTCAGTCGTGTCGAGATCTCGCTCGCGGGGGCGCGGGGAGCATCGACGTGATCGAGATCGACGCGGCCAGCCACGGCGGGGTCGACGATGCTCGGGACCTGCGCGAGCGCGCTTTCTTCGCGCCCGTGGCCAGCCGCTACAAGATCTATATCGTCGACGAGGCGCACATGGTGACGACGCAGGGCTTCAACGCCTTGCTGAAGCTGGTCGAGGAGCCGCCGCCTCACGTCAAGTTCGTGTTCGCGACCACGGAGCCCGACAAGGTGATCGGCACGATCCGGTCCCGGACCCATCACTACCCGTTCCGGCTGGTGCCGCCGAAGGTGCTGGGCGACTATCTGGCTCATCTGTGCCAGGCCGAGGGCATCCGAGTCGAGCCGGCCGTGCTGCCGCTCGTCGTCCGCGCCGGCGCGGGATCGGTACGCGACTCGCTCTCGGTCCTGGACCAACTGCTCGGTGGCGCCGACGAGGACGGCGTCGCCTATCAGCAGGCCGCCGCGCTGCTCGGCTACACCCCGGACTCGCTGCTGGACGAGTTTGTGGACGCGTTCGCCGCCGGCGACAGCGGCGGGGTCTTCGCCTGCGTCGACAAGGTGATCGAGGTCGGACAGGATCCCAAGCGGTTCGCGGAGGACCTGTTGCGCCGACTGCGGGATCTGGTGATCGTCGCGGCCGTCCCCGACGCGTTGGTGTCCGGACTGGTGGACGTCGCCGTCGATCAGGCGGAGCGCCTGTCCAGCCAGACCGCGGCCCTAGGTGCGGGAGAGCTCACCCGCGCGGCCGAGGTGATCGCCCAGGGTCTGACCGAGATGCGCGGGACGACCGCACCCCGGCTGCACCTGGAGTTGATGTGCGCCCGGGTCCTACTGCCCGGCGCCGACGTCGACGAGCGAGGCGTCCACGCCCGGCTGGATCGGATCGAGCGGCGGCTGGGCATGACCGGGGTGGGTGGTGGCCTCGAGTCCAGACCACCGGTCTCGCCCACGGCAGAGCCGGTGAGCGTCTCGGACCCGACGGACGACCCGGAACTGGCGAGCCGGGAGACACCGACTCCGACGACTGAACCGGAACGGGCCGGGTCAGTCACCGCCGAGCGCCCGGAGTCGACTCAACCCTCCACTGACTCCAGCAGCGGCCGATTGGGGCTGACCGTCACCGATGTCCGACGGCTGTGGCCTGAGGTCTTGGAGGAGGTCAAGGGTCGGCGACGGTTCACCTGGATCCTGCTGAGTCAGAACGCCCACGTCGCCGACGTCCACGACGGGGTGCTGGTGCTGGCCATGGCCGGCATCGGCCCGCGTGACAGCTTCGCCAAGGGTGGGAGCGAAGACATCCTGCGGGAGGCGCTGAACGTGGCGCTCGGCGTCGATTTCCGGATCGAGACCATTGTCGATCCCAGCGTGCCGTCCGGTGGCGGGCGGGGCGCAACCGGCGGCGGCTCGAGTCAGGCGACCACGGGCGGGTCAAGCCGGTCGAGCGCGGTCCCCGACAGGTCGAGTGCTGTCCTCGACAGTGGGTCGGATCGGTCGGATCTCGGATCCGCGCAACCCGGCGAGCCGCCCCCGTCGGGATCGGTCCGGTCAGCGGCACCCGCAGCGGGGGGCGAGGAAGAACTGGAGTCATCCGCGTCTCGGGCAGCCGAGCCGTCGCACGATCCCGGCTGGCGCGAACAGGCGCGGAAACACATCCGGCCCACGCGTCAGGGCGGTCCGGCGCAGGCGGGAGCCGAGGGTGAGGATCTGCGGGACGAGGTGGCCTCCCGGAACGACTCCGACATCGAGGACGTGGCGGAGTCGCACACCGACCTGTTGGCCCGCCAACTCGGCGCGGAGATCATCGGCGAAGAGCCGCACGGCGGCTGACTACCTGAGCGGTCGTCCGGCGCCGAACAACCCAACCGACCTGAACTCTTCCGCCCCGCCCGTCGCCATACGGATCGGCGCGTTTCCCGGGTGGGAGCAGCTCGCGACCGCTGGCTGGATGAAGGTCGCAGGCCCGCACGTGAGGTATGCCGCCGTACGCCACATAGGCTGGGCCGGCACGAGCGCGTACAAGTCCGTAACCCCAGATCAACCACAAGAGAGCGGTTCGTCGATGCTTCCGTCCGATGGCGACATGTCCGGCTTCCTGGCGCAGGCCCAGGCGATGCAGGAGCAACTGCTCCAGGCTCAGCAGGAGCTGGCCGAGACCGAGGTGACCGGCAGCGCCGGTGGCGACCTGGTCACGGCCACGGTGAAGGGCAACGGCGAGCTGGTCGGTTTGGTGATCAAGCCAGAGGCCGTCGACGCCGACGACACCGAGACCCTGGCTGACCTGGTGGTGGCGGCGGTCCGCGCCGCGAACGCTCAGGTCCAGGCCGTGACCGCTGCCAAGCTCGGTCCGCTGGCTGGCGGGCTCGGCGGCGGCGGGTTGCCGTTCTGAGGTCCGCGTCGTCTCGAGCACGCGAGGAGCAGTAGGTGTACGAAGGGCCGGTCCAGGATCTGATCGACGAGCTCGGCCGGCTGCCCGGCATCGGTCCCAAGAGCGCGCAGCGATTGGCGTTTCACATCCTGGCCGCCGACGTCGAGGACATCGTGCGGTTGGCCGACACGCTCCGACTGGTCAAGGACACCGTGAAGTTCTGCGAGATCTGCTTCAACGTGTCCGAGGAGACGCAGTGCCGGGTCTGTCGGGATCCGCGACGTGACCCCGCCCTGATCTGCGTGGTCGAGGAGCCGAAGGACGTCGTCGCCGTCGAGCGGACCCGGGAGTTCCGCGGCCGCTATCACGTGCTGGGCGGCGCGATCAGTCCGATCGACGGGATCGGACCCGGCGATCTGAAGATCCGCGAACTCTGCGTGCGCCTCGCCGACGGGTTGGTCACCGAGGTCATCCTGGCCACCGACCCCAATCTCGAAGGCGAGGCCACCGCCACCTATCTGAGTCGGTTATTGCTGCCAATGGGCGTCAAGGTCAGTCGCCTGGCCAGCGGTCTGCCGGTGGGCGGCGACTTGGAGTACGCCGACGAGGTGACCCTGGGGCGTGCGTTCGAGGGCCGACGGTACGTGGACGCCTGAGTCGACGGCTTCCGTCCGCATAGTGCCACCGCGAATTTCGGCCGGGAGGTCAGAATTTGTGGCG
>JAKDLH010000207.1 GCA_030452945.1 Microlunatus sp.
AGCAGCTGGATTAGCTCTGTGACCTGTTCTAGCCACCAGCGGACGAACGGTGGGGCGGGCGGCAACGCCTGCCCCACCGTTCCCGCACGCCTATTACCAACGACACGACAACGCACTTTGATCTGGAGCATCCTGTGAGCACTGCCACCACGACCTCGACCACCGGTGTCGTGATGAACAAGAAATTGGGCTTCGCGGCCATGGTCGCCTCGGCCACCGGCATGGGGATGGTGGGGTTCTTCTCCCGGGGTGCGGTCCCGACCCACGTGGTGGACGGCGAGACCGTCAAGTACGTGCTCGGGGACTTCCTCGCGTTCGGCCGGATGGCGACCGGCGCCATCGGCTTCCTGCTCCTCATCATCGTCACCCGCAAGCTGTGGGCCCTACGCTCGACCAAGCTGTCCTTCTCGGTTGTGGCCGGCGGACTCGCCATCGGGACCTCGCTCGCGCTGTATGTCTCGGCGACGCTGATGACCTCCATCGCGAACGCGGTCTTCTTGATCTACACCGGTCCGCTCTTCTCGGCGATCCTCGCCTGGATCTTCCTGAAAGAGCGCATCTCGCTGCGCAACGGCCTGTTCCTGCTCCTCGTCTTCTTCGGGATGCTGCTCACCATTGGCTTGGTCAGCTGGACGCCGGGGTCGGGTCTCAGCTTCGGGCTCGAGTTCGGTGCCGACCCGGAGTTTCCACGCAAGACCCTCGGAGACTTGTTCGGCCTGGCCTCCGGAGTCTTCTACGGCCTGGCGCTGTTCTTCTACCGCTACCGCGGCGATATCCGCTCCGAGGTCCGCGGCTTCTGGAACTTCATTTTCGGTGCCATCGGGGCGCTCGTGGTGATGGCCATCCGGACTACCACCCTGGATGACTCCACCCCCGCCGTGATGGACGCGACCAACTGGCTGTGGGCCATCGGCTTGTTCCTGGTCTGTGGACTGGGCGCAATCGGCCTGCTCGTCGTCGCGGGCAAGCACCTGCAGGCGGTCGAGCTATCCACCGTGTCGTACTGGGAGACGGTGGTGGCCTTGATGTTCGGCTTGTTCTTCTTCGACGAATCCATGACCGCCACAGCGGCGCTGGGTGGCCTGTTGATCGTCGTGGGCGGGATGGGCCCGATCGTCTTCGAGCTGGTGCTCAAGCCCAAGGACGGCGACGGCGCACCTGGTGTCGACGGCGGCGGCGGCGGGATGGGCGGCACAGCCGATCCCAGCACCGAACCACCACCTGGTCCACCCGTCGAAGGCGCATCATCTCGCCCCTCAGCCCGGACCAGCGGCGTCAGGAGAGAATGACGGCGTCCGGATCGAGGACGGAGGCCGCGCCGATCAACTGCCCGATGGCGTTCTCGGCGGTCGCCCGAACGTCGCGGCCCTCGCTCAGCGCGTTCACACAGGCTCCGTCGACCACGGCCATCACCAGTTCGGCCGGCCAGTCGCAACCCACTCGTTGCAATACGCGACTGACGGCCGTGGTGAGGCGATCACGACCGACCCGGTAGGCACTCCGCACCGGCGGAGACCCACCGGCCGCCACGAGCTGCAGATAGTGGCCCAACAGATCCTCGTCCGCCGGGAGCGTGGCTTCGAGGACGAGATCGACAACCCCGTCGGTGGTCTCCGGCACTGGATTGCGCTCGGCCGAGTCCGCGGCCCGTTCCGCCCGGGACGCCCACCGCGTGATGTTGACTCGGCCGGCTTCGCCGAGCAGGTCGTCCAGGCCGGTGAAGTAGTACGTCATCGCCGACAGGGAGCAGCCCACCCTTTGTGCGACGGCCCGGTGGGAGACGCTTTGCGGACCGTGCTCGCGCAGGATCGCGGCCGCGCCCTCGATGATCTCCTGGCGGCGCCGTTGACCTTTGCCGGTCGCCGGTCCGGTGCTCAAGGAGTTCCTTCCGCCGTGGTCCGATTGTGGTCATACACGCCGCCTGTCCTGCCATGCTACGTCAGGCGCCGACACCGGGGATGATAAAGAGGATTCCAGCCCTCTAAACTGGACTGACCCGAAGACAACCGGAAGGACATCCATGGAGTCGACCTCGCTGACTGAGCTGGCTGATACGCACCTGGCGAAAGCTCGGGCCGCTGCCAGTGGACGGAGTGCCCACACCATCCACGGCGGACACGATCACGTCCTGCGTCAGACTGTCGTTGCACTCGTTCACGAGCGCCGTCTGGATGATCATGAGAGTCCCGGCGACGCGACCCTGCAGGTGCTGGTCGGTGCAGTCCGACTCGGGACCGAGACCGAGACGTGGGAGGGCAAGGCCGGAGACCTGCTGGCCATTCCGCCGCGACGTCACGATCTGACCGCGCTGAGTGATGCGGTGGTGCTGCTTACCGTGGTCATTGGATCACGGCCGTAAGGGCTCGTTCAGGCGTGTCATAGCTACTCACCGGCGTCGAACGCGCATCCCATCCGCTGGACTTGGGCGGCCTCTGCGTCAATGATGGCCAGATGTCACCGACCCAGGACCACGCCGAGTTCGACCTAGTCGTCGTGGGCGCCGGCGCGGTCGGGGAGAACGTGGCCGACCGCGCCGTACAGGGCGGCCTGAGCGTGGCGATCGTGGAGAGCGCCCTGATCGGCGGTGAGTGCAGCTATTGGGCCTGCATGCCCTCCAAAGCGTTACTCCGCGCCGGAATCGCACTGCGCGCCGGGCAGGGCGTCGACGGGGCGCGCCAGGCGATCAGCGGCGAGCTCGACGTATCCGCCGTGCTGCGGCACCGCGACGCGGTGGCTTCCCACTGGAACGACGACGGACAGGCCAAATGGGTCGACAACGCCGGCATCACGCTGCTCCGCGGTCACGCCCGGCTGACCGGCACGCGAACGATCGCGGTAACCGGTGACGAGGGACACACGCTCACCTACACCGCGCGGCACGCCGTCGCGCTGTGCACCGGCTCGGTAGCGCTGCTGCCAGACATTCCTGGGCTGGCCGACGCCGAGCCGTGGACGAGCAAGGATGCGACGAGTGCCCAGCAGGTGCCCGGGCGGTTGGCGATCCTCGGCGGCGGCGTAGTGGGCGCGGAGATGGCTACGGCGTACGCGACGTTTGGCACCGAGGTCACAGTGATCACCCGCGGCGGCCTGTTAGGAGGCAACGAACCGTTCGCGGGCGAACTGGTCGGTGACGCGCTGGGCAAGCTGGGCGCGACGGTCCGCGGCGGCGTACAGATCGAATCGGTGCGGCGGCTGGACGACGGCACGGTGCGGCTCACCCTGGATGACGGTACGACGCTCGAAACCGACGAACTGCTAGTGGCCACCGGCCGCGCCCCGCAGACCCACGATCTCGGCCTCGCGTCGGTCGGCCTGGAAGACGGCGAGTGGCTCCCGGTCGATGACACGCTGCGCGTCCTCGACGGTGCGGGCACGCCGGTCGACGGCGGCTGGCTGTACGCCGTCGGCGACGTCAACCATCGCGTTCTACTCACCCACCAGGGGAAGTATCAGGCAAGAGCCGCGGGTGACGTCATCGCCGCCCGCGCGTACGGCAGGCCAGTGCACGACCGGCCGTGGGGTGCTCACGTCGCCACCGCTGATCACACGGCAGTTCCACAGGTTATCTTCACCGATCCTCAGGTGGCGGCCGTCGGGGTAACCGCTGCCGAGGCCGAGAAGGCCGGCTGCCGCACCCGAGTAGTTGACTACGATATCGGCTCTGTCGCGGGTGCTTCCGTACACCGTGAGGACTACACCGGCAAGGCCCGAATGATCGTGGACGAGGACCGCGAAGTGATCGTGGGAGCCACGTTCGTCGGGCCTGATGTTGCCGAGCTACTCCAGGCCGCCACCGTGGCCGTGGTCGGTGAGGTCCCGATCTCACGACTGTGGCACGCCGTACCGCCGTACCCGACCATCAGCGAGATCTGGCTACGCCTGCTGGAAACCTACGGCCGACCAGGTGCGCGCTGACAGCGCGCTGTGAGGACAGCTGACTGCTGATGTCTCATCCGGGCATGGGAGATTCGGCCAGTCGTCCTCATCGACCCTTAACGTTGATGATCTGGCGGATCACGTGGTCCACCCGCACTAGGTCGGCGGCGTCCGCCATCACGACGTCGATGTCCTTGTAGGCGTCGGGGATCTCATCGACGAAAGCCGCGTGATCGTGGTACTCGATATCGGCCATCCGCTCCCGTAGGTCGTCTTGGGTGAAGGTCTTGCGAGCCTGAGTGCGCGAGTACTCCCGGCCCGCGCCGTGCGGCGCCGAACACAGCGACATCTCATCCCCCTTGCCTGTCACGACATATGACCGGGTGCCCATCGAGCCCGGGATCAGTCCCCGCGCGCCGGCGTGCGCGGCGATCGCGCCCTTGCGCGAGACCAGCACCTCCTGGCCGAAGTGTTCTTCAACAGCCGAGTAGTTATGGTGGCAGGCGACCTCATCCAGCCGTTCCACGTCCTGGCCCATGAAGCGACCCAGCTGGTCAAGAACGCGGTCCATCATCACCTCCCGGTTGAGCCGGGCGAACTCCTGTGCCCAGTGCAGGTGGGCGAGGTACTCGGCGTACTCGACGTCATGCGTGGTGAGAAAAGCCAGGTCGCGGTCGGGCAGCTCGTCGCCGCGTCGCTCCGCAAGCTGCTGCGCGGACTTAATGAAACGACGGGCAATGCGATTGCCCACTCCTCTGCTACCCGAGTGCAGGAAGGTCCACACCGCGTCGTCCTGGTCTACCGCGACCTCGATGAAGTGGTTGCCGCCGCCGAGCGAGCCGAGCTGGAGCCGCCAGTTCTTCGCGAAATCCGCCGGCTGGACCCCCTCGACTTCCGCCAGCTTCTCAAGCTCGACGATCGACTCCTGCGCCAGTCCCCAAGTCTTGCGGTTGTACCGGCCCGGGCTCAACGGGACGGCGCGCTCGATCTGCCCGCGCAGGTAAGACAGCGGCCGGTGCGTGGCGCGGACCTCGTCCTCGGTGAACTGGGTCCGCACGGCGATCATGCCGCAGCCGATGTCCACGCCCACCGCCGCCGGGATCACCGCCCCTACCGTCGGGATGACCGAGCCGACCGTGGCACCCATCCCCAGGTGGGCGTCCGGCATCAGAGCCACGTGCGGATCGATGATCGACAACTGAGCGGTGAGCTTCGCCTGCTGAAGTGCGTTGGCGGCGATGATCGAAGCCCAGGAGTACAGCTTGTCGTTGATCTTCTCCATACCACCATCATCCCGGGGCGAGGTCGAGTACGGCAGCGAGTTCACCCGAGAGGACGAAGTCTCCATCGCAGAACCTGCGATGACCGTCGCACCACCAGCAGCGAATCGTTGTCGGACTACTTATCGTCCTCAGCCGCGCTGCCGTGCTGGTCGGCATCCCCGCGGTCGAGGCCTTCCGGTTCCGGTTCGTGCTGAGCTGTTTCGGACAGCAGCCGACTCAATTGATGATCATCCAGCGCACTCCAGCGAATGTCTGGTACGGGTTGCTGGGACGAGGCCGGTCGCGAACGCCGGAGGAGATTCCGTCGGCTGACCCACACGTTGGTGGCGGTGCTTTTGGTCGTAGCGTCGGTCCGAGCGGGGCTACTCGCGTCGGTTTGGCCGGTATCTCGGCCGCACCTGACCAGTACGACGATGACACAAGCCATCACGATCATGCTGAACAGGAAAGCCATCATGACCTACTCTCGGGTGACCTTGCCGTAGTGTTCCGGCTTCGGCTCCGCAGGTTCCTGGCGCAGTACCGACGATTCATCAGAACCTCGACGAGAAGGAGGATCAGGCACGCAGCCACGATGCGGGCTGCTTCTTAACCTCGCCTAGAAATCTACCTGGGACCAACCGCGGCGACAAGCGCCCGGGTGGACAAGATTCGCGGACCGGCCCTACCTTCCCGTTTCGCCTGCTGCTACGGCGGTCTGGAGAAACGATCGTGTCCTCGATGACGGACCACGTGGCGCATCTTCGTAGGGTCAGTGCGATCGTCCGACAAGCGCGCACTATCGTCAGACCATAACCCGATGTAAGGAGCTTGAGTGTGACCACATCAGAGTCTTTCCCTCCTACGACGACTACCGCGGGTGTGCCCGTAGCCAGCGATGAGCACTCGCTCACGGTGGGGCCCGACGGACCGCTGCTGCTGCAAGATCACTACCTGATCGAGCAGATGGCGGACTTCAACCGTGAACGGATCGCGGAACGGCAGCCGCATGCCAAGGGCGGTGGTGCTTTTGGGGTGTTCGAGGTGACCGAGGACGTCAGCGCGTTTACTCGGGCGGCAGTGTTCCAGCCCGGCGCTCAGACCGAGGTGCTGGCCCGGTTCTCCACGGTCGCGGGTGAGCGCGGCAGTCCGGACACCTGGCGAGACCCGCGCG
>JAKDLH010000208.1 GCA_030452945.1 Microlunatus sp.
GTGGGGGGGCAGGCGGGGGGGCGGGGGGGCCTGGGAATCGTTGGTTTCGTGCTGCTCGGTCTCGCTGTTCTCCTGGCGATCGCGGCGACCGTGCTCACCTGGCGGTTCCAAACCACCTTGCTCGTGGAGCGCGACACGCTGACTCTGGCCTCGGCGCGACGGCGCACCGTCCTCAGCTGGCGCGACATCAAGGAGGTGAACGTCACCGGGGCCCGCCTCGTCGTGGTGCCCATCGACGGCAGTCGTCCCGCCGTTGCGTACGTGAACCCGCGACAACTGCGGCGGCCCTCATTCCAGAACCTCGCGGTCATGCTGAGAGACCAACTGGACGCGAGTCGGGGTTACGGGCCGCTGTAGAGCGAAGCGAATCCAGCGCGGTTCGTGCCAAACGCGCGGCTCAACGCCGGCTGAGGCAACGTGCCACTGCCCGCTCGCCGTTGACCCGCACGTTTGGCCTCGGACAGGTGGCGACGACAGTTTCGGTCAGCGTGCCGGCTGAGCGGTCGCGGCGATCGACGGCTCCCACGCGCAGGAGTCGGCGATGTCCTCGCTGGCGGTGCCGGCCGAGGTGCTCGGCCGCGGCGAGTTGGACTTCTTCGACTTCTTGGACTTCTTCTTGGTCGGTGAGGGAGAGGAAGCCGGTTCCTTCTCCGTCTCACCGATCGCTGCCTTGACCCGCTTCCGCATCAGCTTGAAATCTGGGTCGGGGCTGGAGAAGCCGTCCACACCGTGTTTGAACACCACACTGCGGACGTTGCCGCTCTTCACCCGCAAAGACAGCTCCACCATCATCGGGAGCACCTCTTGTGGCACGTCAGTCTTGACGATCTCTTTGCCCGCCTTGGCGATGTCCTCGTAGCGCGCCAGCATGTTGGCCGGATTGGCCTGCTTGATCACGGCATCGATCACGCAGCGCTGCCGGTCCATTCGGGCGAAGTCGTCCGAGCCGTAGCGGCCACGGGCGTACCACAGGGCCTCCCGGCCGTCCAGCTTCTGGTTCGGTCCTGGTTTCAGGTAGTCGCCGGGCGGGATGCCGCGATCGGTGTTTCCGCCGATCGGGATGTAGGTGTTGATGTTGACCCTGATTCCGCCCAGCGCGTTGATCATCTTCTCGAAGCCGGACAGGTTAATCAGCATGTAGTAGTCGATGTCGAGTCCGGTGGCCTCGCCCACGGACAGCTTCATCACGTCCGCGCCCAGATTGTCGGTCTCCCCGAGCAGGTTCTTCGGAATCTCCTGCGGCACGTTGTCGTACATCGAGTTGAGGAAGAACTCGGGATCGTTGCCGTCGCCGTTGGTGAAACCATTCGGATAGTACTTGTGCAGCGGCGACTTCGCCGGGAACGGCATTCGGCCGGTGTTGCGGGGCAGGCTGATCAACGCCGTATCGCCGGTCTTGGTGTCGATGCTCGCCACGATCACGGTGTCGGTACGGGTCCCTACTCGGCCCTTGCCGGCGTCCCCACCGAGCAGCAGCAGATTGAGCCGTGGCTTCTTCGCCCACGGGTCCGGCGCCGACTTCGGCTCCCCCGGTGCCGGCTCGGGGTGGGAGGTGTCCCAGGTGCTCGGTCTGGTGGCGGACTTGCTGTCCTTCTCACTCCTGAACACGGCGTTGACCAGGCTGGCTTGGTCATAGCTGTATCGGGCCGCAACCGCCATCGGCGCTGCGACCGCGAAGGCCAGCACGGCGACCAGCCCGCCACCGACCAACCGTTGGACCCGGGTCGGGGTCTTCCGCAACGCCAGGTGGGTGGCGACCACCACGCCCACCCAGGCGACGCCCACGACCATCAGCACCACGGCAAGACCGTTGAGCATCGAGGGGCGAACCGTCACGGCCGTCAGGCCATCGCGATCGACTACGGCCCACAAGATCAGGGCGAGGAGCATGGTGACGAATATCCCGAGGACGACCAACCCCGCGACTCGTCGGCGAGCTGCGATCAGGCCGAGGCCGGGCACGACCGTCCCGGCGACCGTGAAGGCCACCGTGCGCCGGAAGTGCTCGTCGTCCGCCATCGGTTCGCGCCCTTTCGTTCTTGTTCTCCGATCACCGTGTTGATGCTTCGGGCCGAAGGGGCGAACCGCTATGATCCGGGCCAGCCTGCAGCCCGACCACTGTACGTGTGACTAGGGCACAGACACCACATCGCGCGGGTGATAGCCGCCAGACCCTCGACCTCGGCTTGTCACTTTGCCCCGGTCGGCGGGCATCGGTACGCTGGCCCAGCGGTCAGCCGGACGTCTTCGCGGACGAGCAGCGGCAGACCGTACGTATGTTGGAGGCGTCGCCTAGTCCGGTTTATGGCGCCCGCCTGCTAAGCGGGTTGAGGGCACAATCCCTCTCGCGGGTTCAAATCCCGCCGCCTCCGCCACGCAACTCGCCCGGGTCGAGACCGACCCGGGCGAGCGTGTGTGACTGGCTTAGCCAAGCTGGCCTGACCAGAGCTCTGTCGAGCTTTCCAGACTCTGTGTGGTCAGCGCGACAGAAGTCAGTCGGCGACCTCGGCCAGGCGACCCCTCAGGGTGTCCAGTTCGGCTCGCAGCGCGTCGGGCAGCTTGTCGCCGATCGAGGCGAACCACTCCTCGATCAGCGGGATCTCCTTCTGCCACTCGGCGGGGTCGACGGCGGTGGCCGCCGCCAGTTGTTCCGGGGTGACGTCCAGACCGGACACGTCCAGGCTGTCGGGCGACGGGACCAGCCCGATCGGGGTGTCCACGGCGTCGGCCGCACCGGACAGCCGTTCGGCGACCCACTTCAGCACGCGACTGTTCTCCCCGAACCCAGGCCACAAGAACGAGCCGTCGTCGGCGCGCCGGAACCAGTTGACGTAGAAGATCGACGGCAACGACGGAGCGTCGTGGTGCTGTCCGAGGTTCAGCCAGTGGGCGAAGTAGTCCGCCACGTGATAGCCGATGAACGGCAGCATCGCCATCGGGTCGCGACGTACCACGCCGACCGCTCCAGTGGCGGCGGCCGTCGTCTCGCTGGAGACGGTCGCACCCATGAACACGCCGTGCTCCCAGTCGCGGGCTTGGGTCACTAGCGGCACCGTGGTCTTGCGACGCCCGCCGAAGAGGATGGCGTCGATCGGCACCCCGGTCGGGCTGTCGAACTCCTCAGTCACGATCGGACACTGTTGGATCGGGGTGCAGAACCGACTGTTGGGGTGCGCGGCGGGGTCGCCGGGCTGCCCGCCGACCGGGCCGTCGTCGGGAGTCCAGCTCCGACCCAGCCAGTCGACCAGATGGCTCGGCGGCTCGTCGGTCAGGCTTTCCCACCACACGTCGTCGGAGTCGGTGAGCGCGACGTTGGTGAAGATCGAGTTGCCTTGCTCGAGGGCTCGCATCGCGTTCGGGTTGGTGTCATAACTGGTGCCCGGGGCGACGCCGAACAGGCCGAATTCAGGATTCACCGCGTACAGGCGGCCATCCTCACCGAACCGCATCCAGGCGATGTCGTCCCCGAGCATCTCCACGCGCCAGCCGGGGACCGTCGGCTCCAGCATGGCCAGGTTGGTCTTGCCGCACGCGCTCGGGAAGGCGGCGGCGATGTGGAAGGCGCGGCCCTCGGGGGAGATCAGCTTCACGATCAGCATGTGCTCGGCCAGCCAGCCCTCGTCACGGCCGATCGCCGACGCGATCCGGAGCGCGTAGCACTTCTTGCCCAGCAGGGAGTTGCCGCCGTAGCCCGAGCCGTACGACCAGACCATCCGCTCCTCGGGAAAGTGGCTGATGTACTTGGTGTCACTGCACGGCCACATCACATCGGCCTGGCCCGGCTCCAACGGTGCGCCAACTGAGTGCAAACAAGGCACGAAATCCGCGTCGCCGTGCGCCGTCATCGCCGTCAAGGGCTTCGCCCCCATCCGGGTCATGATGCGCATGCTGATCACCACGTACGGGGAATCGGTGATCTCGACTCCGAACATCGGTTTGGGCGCGTCCAAGGGACCCATGCAGAACGGGATCACGTACATGGTCCGGCCGCGCATCGAACCGGCGTACAACTTGCTCATCAGCGACTTCATCTCCGCTGGGTCCATCCAGTTGTTGGTGGGCCCCGCGTCGGACTCGTCGACTGAGCAGATATAGGTGCTGTCTTCGACTCTCGCCACATCGTCGGGATTGGTTCGGGCGTAGAACGAGTTCGGCTTGTGCTTGGGATCAAGTCGAACCAGGGTGCCCGCGTCCACCAGGGCGTCGGTCAGCTCGGTCCACTCCTCCTCCGAGCCGTCCACCCACCGGATGCGGTCCGGGGTGGTCAACGCAGCGACCTCGGCGACCCACTCCAGCAGCCGCTTGTGGGTGGTCGGCGCGTCCTCCCGACTCGGCCCGGCATCGGTGGTGGTGGAATCGATCGTGGTCGTCACAGCAGACCCGCTTTCGTGTCTAGATACCAGTCGGTAAGTGGTACGAAGATAAACCACCGATAGTACTGGTATTAAAGGGGCTTGGGTGTGAGACCCGTCACAGGTCGAAGCTGGTCGGCTGCGATCCCTGGTGACGGAGCGATGTCGGATCTGCGAGGTGAGAAACATCACGCCGGAACCGCCACCCAAAAGCCGCCGGCCACAGCTTCGAGCAGACCAGTGCTGACCTCACCAAGTCGGGGCGATCCGCGGCCGGTCGGTGGCGGGGATCAGCGCCCACCAGGCACGATCAGATACAGACCGAACAGCACGACCAAGCCAGCCAGTGCGAGCAAAGTGAAACCGGCGGTACGCGTCGCCACGGCGCGAGCGCCGAAAGTGGGGCTCTCGTTGGCGACACGTGCTCGGGAGACCAGGCGAATGCCGGCCGCCAACAAGGTGGTGAAAACCACCGTCGCCACTACGGAGACCACGGCGACGATGCCCAGCGCGGCCCATTCGATCCTCATCAAGCCGCGCTCTTCTGCTTTTTTCGCCTGGCTTTGGTCACGCTCACCGGCCTGGCGCCAGCTGGGTAGTCGTCGGGTGAGGCGGTCGCCAAGACCAGCACCTCGGCGCTGTCGGTGACGTTGCGGTGATCGATGCGGTTCCGCCTGCTCAGTACCCAGATCACCACACACGCCGTGGTGAGGAGCACCAGCAGCGCGATGACCCCGATAATCCCGTGTTCACTGAGCAGCGCGGCGGCGCCGCCGACCAGCGCAGCCCCGGGGAGGGTCAGCATCCAGGCGACCGCCATCCGGCGGGCGACGCGCCAGCGCACCTCGGCGCCGCGTCGTCCGATCCCTGAGCCCAGGATGCTGCCGGTGGCGACGTGGGTGGTGGAGAGGCCGAACCCGAGGTGGGCGGAGGCGAGGATGGTCGCCGTGGTGGCGGCGCCCGAGGCCGCCCCCTGCGGCGTTTCGATCTCCACGATGCCCTTGCCCATGGTGCGCATGATCCGCCAGCCGCCGGAGTAGGTGCCCAAGCCGATCGCCAGTCCAGCGGCCAGCACCACCCACCAATGCGGCCCGGTACCGGACGCCTGGAACCCGGACACGATCAGCACCAGCGTGATCACACCCATCGTCTTCTGGCCGTCGGAAGTGCCGTGAGCGAGCGCGACCATCGAGGCGGTGAACGCCTGTCCGTACTTGAAGCCGGACTCGCTGTGCTTCGCTCGCGTCGGCCGGGTGATCCGGTAGGCGAGCACCGTGGCGAGCGCGGCGGCCAGTCCCGCGACCGCCGGCGCGACGATGGCGGGCAGCAGCACCTTGGAGACGATCACGGAGTAGTTGACCGAAGCCAGGCCGGCGCCGACGACGACGGCGCCGATCAGACCACCGAACAGGGCGTGCGAGGAACTGGACGGCAGGCCGAGCAACCAGGTGAGCAGGTTCCAGACGATCGCGCCTGCGAGCCCGGCGAGGACGATCGGCGCGGTGACCAGAGTGTCGTCGAAGAAACCCCCTGAGATCGTCCTCGCGACCTCGGTGGACAGGCACGCTCCCACCACGTTCAGCACGGCCGCGATGATCACCGCGGTTCGAGGCTTGAGGGCGCCGGTCGCGATCGGGCCGGCCATGGCGTTCGCGCTGTCGTGGAACCCGTTTGTGAAATCGAAGACCAACGCGACGAGGATGACGGTGATCACCACGAACAGCAGGGTCACGTAGGGTCCGATCTGGGGACGACAGGCTTCCGGCATCGGTGGACTCGGGTTGGCGACTCGACGCTAGGGCGCCGAACCTGCGTCGAACAATAGGTCAGAAGTCACCATCTATGCACGCACGCGTGGTACCAGTCGATGAGTGGTCTCGTCAACGACTCGGTCTTACGACGTAAAGGCGCGGTAAGTGGGTCGATGCCTCGTGGTGAACCGACCGAC